>JBEAVJ010000003.1:0-16975 GCA_041160995.1 Actinomycetota bacterium
TATTTCAGCCCTCAAAGAGCTCATTTAAAGGAGATACCCATGAGAACAGCACGCGTCGAAAGAAAGACTAAAGAGTCGCATGTACTCGTTGAGATCAATCTAGATGGCCAAGGCATCATCGATGTCGACACCGGCGTACCTTTCTTTGATCACATGATGTCTCAATTGGGCAAGCACTCAGGTTTTGATCTAACCGTTAAGACAACCGGTGATGTTGATGTTGATTCACACCACACAGTTGAAGATACATCTCTTGCATTTGGACAAGCACTTCGTGAAGCGCTGGGGGATAAGGCCGGCATCCGTCGATTCGGAGATTCAATGGTTCCACTTGATGAGGTTCTCGTTCAGGCTGCGGTTGATCTTTCAGGTCGCCCATACCTAGTGCACCGTCAACCAGAGATCGTTGAACTCATTGGAACATTTGATACAACTCTCGGAAAGCACATCTGGGAATCAATCGTTGCCGAAGCTCGTATCGCTCTTCACATTCGCGTTCTTGAAGGTCGTAACGCACACCATGTTTTTGAAGCACAGTTCAAGGCGGTCGCTCGCGCATTGCGTGATGCGGTTTCACTTGATGGCAGAGTTGCCGGAATCCCATCGACAAAAGGTTCTCTTTGATAGCAATTCTTGACTACGGATCTGGAAATCTACGATCTGCAGAACGTGCATTCGCAACAGCAGGAAAAGATGTAATCGTTACCTCTGATCGCACAGTTGCACTTGAAGCAGAGGGTTTAGTGGTTCCAGGCGTTGGCGCATTTGCGGCATGCATGAATGGTTTAAATGGTGTTGATGGTGCAGCTATTGTGCGCGAACGTTTAGCAAAGGAACGTCCAACTTTAGGTATTTGTATCGGCATGCAAATTATGTTTAGCCACGGTACTGAGCACTCTGACACCGCTCCTCACGCAGGAGTTGGCGTGTGGGATGGAACAATTTCGCAACTAGATGCACCGATTTTGCCTCACATGGGTTGGAACACAGTTGAAACAGATTCTGATTCAATTTTGTTTAAAGGGATTGAAAACGAGTCTTTCTACTTTGTGCACTCCTATGCTGCTAAACAGGCGGTTGGAAAAACACAGGCGTGGAGCACCCATGGCGAAAGATTTTTGGCCGCGGTCGAAGATGGTTACATCAGTGCAACTCAGTTTCACCCGGAAAAATCTGGGACAGCAGGGCTTGCTTTAATTAAGAATTGGGTGGGATCGCTATGAGTTACTTAGAACTACTTCCAGCGGTCGACGTTAAAGATGGACGTGCTGTTCGCCTTGTTCAAGGTGAGCTAGAAAAGGAAAGCATTTACGGAGCACCACTTGATGTTGCACTTGAGTTTCAAGCAGCCGGTGCTGAGTGGCTTCACCTGGTAGATCTCGATGCTGCCTTTGGACGTGGAGAAAACTCTGCCTTGTTGGCTGAAGTTGTTGGAAAGTTAGATATCAAGGTCGAACTTTCAGGTGGAATTCGCGATGATGAATCGTTGCGTCGTGCCCTTGCCACTGGTTGTCGGCGTGTGAACTTAGGAACTGCAGCGCTTGAAGATCCGGAATGGACCGCACGTGTAATTGCAGAACATGGCGATCGCATTGCAGTTGGTTTAGATGTTCGCGGACACACATTGGCAGCACGTGGATGGACTAAAGAGGGCGGGGATCTCTTTGAAACCCTAGCGCGTTTAGATCGTGATGGATGTGCACGATATGTTGTAACCGATGTTGCAAAAGATGGGACCTTAGCTGGGCCAAATATTGAGTTACTAAAGTCGGTATGTGCTGCAACGACAAAGCCGGTAATTGCAAGTGGTGGAATTTCATCTCTAGATGACATCGCAGCTCTTGCCGCGCTTCGCACTACAGGTGTTGAAGGCGCAATTGTTGGTAAAGCGCTATATGCAGGAAAGTTCACATTGCAAGAGGCGCTCAAGGTCAGCGGCAAATGACACTTTCAGTTCGAATCATCCCGTGCCTCGATGTAACCGATGGTCGAGTAGTTAAGGGTGTCAATTTCACCGATCTAGTTGATGCCGGAGATCCAGTTGAAATGGCATCTCTGTACAACACAGAAGGTGCGGATGAGTTAACATTTTTAGATATCTCAGCAAGTGTTGCGGGCCGCGAAACAACCCTTGATGTTGTTCGCCGAACCGCTGAGCAGGTGTTCATTCCCTTAACAGTTGGTGGTGGAATTCGAAGCGTTGAAGATGTAGATCGCTTACTTCGCGCAGGTGCGGACAAAGTTTCAATCAATACATCAGCACTTGCAAGGCCACAATTAATCGCTGAAATCGCAGATCGATTTGGCTCACAGGTACTGGTTCTCTCAGTCGATGCACGCCGTGCACGCACTGAATCTGGATTTGAGGTCACAACGCATGGTGGTCGTCAAAGCGCTGGAGTTGATGCACTCGCTTGGGTTGAACAAGCATGCACCCTGGGTGTCGGTGAGATCTTGCTTAACTCAATGGATGCAGATGGAACTCGTGCGGGTTACGACATCGGAATGATCACCGCTGTGCGTGCTGTATCGAAGGTTCCATTGATTGCAAGTGGTGGCGCAGGCGCACTTGAGGATTTTTCAGCAGCCCTTGATGCAGGCGCAGATGCGCTATTGGCGGCAAGTGTTTTTCACTTTGGCGTCCACCGCATCGGTGATGTGAAGAGCTATCTCAGTAAGCACAATTATCCGGTGCGCGCCGTTGCCGTTAGGTAAGGCAGAATAAGCACATGACAACTCTGGATCCGCAGGTAGCTGCACTCCTTAAGGATCCAGATGCCTTAATTCCAGCGATTGTCCAAGATTCAACCAGTAAAGAGATTTTGATGCTGGCCTATATGAATGCCCAATCACTTGAAATAACTCTCACAACTGGAAAAGCAACCTACTGGTCACGCAGCCGAAATGAGCTGTGGGTTAAAGGTGCAACCTCTGGTCACTTTCAAGATGTGCAATCAATTTCTCTTGATTGTGATGGTGATGCTCTTGTTCTCCAGGTTATTCAAACGGGAGCTGCTTGTCACACCGGAGATCGCACCTGTTTTCACACACCTCTAGAGCTGCGATCGTAAATAATGAATCTAGAAGAGTTTCGCGCCTACGCAAAGATTTCAAATGTCATACCAGTATCGCGCAAACTCTTAGCTGACTCAGAAACCCCGCTTGGTGTTTACAAGAAACTTGCAAAGAACGCAGCAAACACCTTTCTTTTAGAGTCTGCAGAACATGGTGGCGCTTGGTCTCGTTACTCATTTATCGGTGTACGCAGCGAAGCAACGCTCAGCGAAAAAGATGGTTTCGCATATTGGCAGGGGACCGCACCTGCTGGTGCACCAACTGGAATAGATCCCTTGGAGGCGTTGCGACTCTCTGCTGCGCATTTGAAATCTCCCAAGATTGCAGGCCTGCCACCACTTACTGGTGGCTTAGTTGGTTTCATGGGATACGACGTTGTTCGTCGATTAGAGAAGCTTCCGTCTCTAACCCATAAGGACATCCCACTTCCAGAACTATCTTTTATGCTCACCAGTGATTTAGCGGTAATGGATCACAGCGATGGAACCATCACCCTGATTGCTAATGCGATCAATTGGGATGGAAGCGATGATCGAATCGATGAGGCATATGCATCGTGCGTTGAAAGATTAGATCGCATGCAAGCAGATTTAGCGATCTCTTTGCCAGGTGATGCGGCAGATATCCCCGATTTCTCGCTGCCTGAATACACAGGAAACATCTCTGCCGAAGAGTATAAAAAGAGTATTGCCCAGGTTAAAGAGGAGATCCTTGCCGGAGAAGCCTTTCAAGTAGTTTTATCGCAACGTTTTGCAATGCCATGCACCGCTGATGCAATTGATGTTTATCGAATGCTGCGCCTCAATAACCCTTCGCCATATATGTATTTGTTCCGCTTTACCGATGGAATTGAAATCGTTGGTTCAAGCCCCGAAGCGCTAGTAAAGGTCAATCAAGAGGATGTAATGATTCATCCCATCGCAGGCACTCGTAAACGCTCAGCTAACCCTGAAGAAGATCATCGATTGGGTGAAGAGTTATTGGCAGATCCCAAGGAACGTGCCGAGCATTTGATGCTGGTAGATCTAGGTAGAAATGATTTAGGCCGAGTCTGCGCACCTGGAACTGTTGAAGTTGTCGATTTCATGCATATTGAGCGTTACTCACATGTTATGCATATTGTCTCTACTGTTATCGGAAAGCTTTCCAAGAAATCATCACCGGTTGATGCGCTCTTCTCAGTATTTCCCGCCGGAACTTTGTCAGGAGCGCCAAAGCCTCGTGCGATGGAGATCATCGAAGAGCTAGAAACAACTAGGCGTGGCGTTTACGGTGGAATTGTTGGCTACATAGATTTCACCGGCAATCTAGATACATGTATCGCCATTAGAACAGCTTTGTTACATAAAGGAACCGCTTATGTTCAGGCTGGTGCTGGTGTCGTCGCAGACTCTGATCCTGAGTCGGAAAACCAAGAGTGTCGTAATAAGGCAGCAGCTGTTTTAACCGCAGTGCATGCCGCTAATCGATTGGCGCAATCTTCATGAAAGAGTTCTTGCCCGTCGTAATTTCACTCATTGCAGTACTGGTTCTTGTTGTACTTGTGTCGAAGAGATTTAATCTCTCATCTCGTTATGAACGCAAACCTCGTGAACTCAACACCTGGAGCTCGCTCGATCACGGCATTGATCCAACAGCGGATGAGAAATCATGAGCGTCTTAGATTCAATTATCGAAGGTGTACGTGAGGATCTAGCTGCCCGCAGAGTTTCATTGGCGCAGTTGCAGGAAGCTCTTGAAGTTGCACCTGCGGTGCGTGATTGTCTTCCAAATTTACTGACCGATGAGATCTCATTAATTGCTGAGGTTAAGCGCTCATCACCAAGCAAGGGGGCGCTAGCCTCCATCACCGATCCTGCTGGCTTAGCTGCGCAGTATGAAGAAGCGGGCGCACATGTTGTGAGCGTTTTAACTGAGCAGCGTCGTTTTGGTGGATCACTTGCAGATTTAGATGCGGTTAGAAAATCAATTGATCTTCCAATCCTGCGAAAAGATTTCATGGTCGATGAGTATCAATTTTATGAGGCACGAGCACATGGTGCAGATGTCGTGCTGCTCATAGTGGCTGCACTGAGCAAGAATCAATTAGAGGATTACTTTCATCTATCCAAAGAGCTAGGCATGAGATCTCTGATTGAAGTTCATACCCATGATGAGCTAGAGCGTGCGTTAGAAATTTCACCTGACATCATTGGAGTTAATTCACGAAACCTCAAAACTTTAGAGGTAGATGCCCGAGCATTTTCTGAATTGATTCCACAGATTCCTTCATCAATTGCACGTGTTGCAGAGTCAGGAATTTCTACACGCCAAGAGGTTGAATTCGCACAAGAGTGTGGGGCAACAGCAATTCTGGTTGGGGAGGCTCTCGTACGCTCTGGATCTCCATCTGTTGCGGTCAATCAATTGCTCGGTAGGCTTTAAGTATGAGCAGCGCTGGGCACTTCGGAGAGTATGGCGGTCGTTTTGTGCCAGAGGCTCTTATTGGAGCGCTCAATGAATTGGAAATTGCACACAACACTGCGCAGAAGGATCCACAATTTTTAGCTGAACTAGCTGAGTTGCACAAAACATATACAGGACGACCAAGCATCATCACTGAGGCAAAGAGATTCTCAGAGTATGCCGGCGGTGCTCGAATTTTTCTTAAGAGAGAAGATCTCAACCACACTGGTTCACACAAGATCAACAATGTTTTAGGTCAAGCCTTACTAACAAAGCGCATGGGCAAAAAGCGCATCATCGCTGAAACCGGAGCGGGTCAGCATGGTGTTGCATCTGCAACCGCTGCCGCCTTGATGGGTCTTGATTGTGTTGTGTACATGGGCGAAGAGGACACACGTCGTCAGGCGCTCAATGTCGCACGAATGAAGTTGTTAGGTGCGCAGGTTGTTCCAGTCACATCTGGATCTCGCACCCTCAAGGATGCAATTAATGAAGCTATGCGTGATTGGGTCACTAATGTCGCAGATACACATTACTTATTAGGCACCGTTGCCGGACCCCATCCATTCCCAACGATGGTGAGAGATTTTCATAAGATTATTGGCGAAGAAGCTCGTGAACAAATGCTTGCATTGACGGGAAGACTTCCAGATGCGATCTTGGCATGTGTTGGCGGCGGCTCAAATGCGATCGGAATCTTTAACGCATTCATTCCCGATAGTGATGTGCGATTAATTGGTCTTGAAGCAGGTGGTGATGGCGTCGAAACTGGACGTCATGCCGCAACAATTACCGGTGGAACACCTGGTGTTTTGCACGGAACGCGCTCATATGTTTTACAAGATGCCAATGGGCAAACAGTGGAGTCACATTCGATCTCTGCAGGTTTGGATTACCCAGGCGTGGGTCCAGAACATGCATACCTTCATGACATCGGAAGAGCTGAATACCGCGCAATTAATGATGATGCAGCTATGGAAGCATTTTCACTTCTGAGCAGAACTGAAGGAATTATTCCCGCAATTGAAACCGCACATGCTTTAGCAGGTGCGATGCTTGTTGGTAGAGAGTTAGGACCACAGGCTAATCTGCTCATCAATCTTTCTGGTCGCGGAGATAAGGATGTTCAGACCGCCGCGGAGTACTTTGGAATTCCGCTGTAATGACTCAACTTGATGCGGTTATGGCAAAGGTGCGCGCCGAAAATCGTGCAGCGTTAATTGCATATATTCCAGCTGGTTTTCCGTCACAACAAGGGTGCGCAAAAGCTATACAAGCGCTAGCGGCGGCAGGTGTTGATGCGATTGAAATTGGTTTTCCATATAGCGATCCCGTAATGGATGGCCCAGTGATTCAAGAAGCTGCTGAAATTTCCCTTAAGGGGGGAACTAGTGCAGCTGATGTTTTTGCAGCGCTCAAAGTTGCAACAGATACCGGTGTTGCGGCGGTTGTTATGACCTACTGGAATCCCATTGAGCGGTACGGAGTTAATGAGTTCGCGCAATCCATCGCCGATAATGGTGGATCGGGAGTAATTACCCCCGATTTAACGATTGAAGAGTCTGATCGTTGGTTGGCAGCAACTGAAAAGAGCAAGATCAATCCGATTTACGTTGTTGCACCAAGTACAAGTGATTCTCGACTTGCAGAGGTAACGGCAAAAACCGGTGGCTTTGTGTATGCGGCAAGCTTGATGGGAGTAACCGGAACTCGCACCAGCGTTTCAACTGATGCAAGCGCCTTGGTTTCTCGTGTCCGTACAGTGACTGATTTACCAATTTCTGTTGGCTTGGGTGTTTCAACTCGCGAACAAGCTAAATCCCTTGCCGCTTATGCCGATGGTGTCATCGTTGGCTCAGCATTTATCAAACTACTCCTCGGTGCAAAGAATGAGGAAGAGGGGTTGGAAGCGATCTCGCATTTAGCTAAAGAGTTAGCGCTGGGAGTGCGTGAAGGCCGTTAAAGCCATTTTTCGAGAGTAATTCACAGAAAGTTAACGGTGTTTGGGCTTGGCACTAGGAGCGCTTTATCTATACCTTTTGCCTTACAGAAAACTCAGTTTTGATAAACCGATACAACCAATCGAGGGGTAGCAATGGCTAAGCAAGCTGCAAAGAGCACTGACAACACAACCCGTTGGATCGTCATAGCGATGGTCTCACTTGTAATAGTCACGGGAGTTGTTTTCTCACTCTTTAGTCAAAACACCAAAGAGTCTGCATCACTTGCAGGTCTTGATGGAATAAAGCCAATGCCAGCGATTACATCAACGATTGACACCGCTAATGGTTCTGCGATTACCTTCGACAATGGCGCGGTAACGACAATTGATGTTTGGGAAGATCCACAGTGTCCAGTATGTAAGTACTTTGAAGATGCTAATGGTGAGTACCTTGATTCATTGATTCGCGAGAAGAAAGCAACGGTTAGATTCCATGTTCTCTCCTTCTTGGGAGATGAATCTGTTCGCGCAGCTAACGCCTCATTCTGTGCAGCTGATGAAGGTCAGTACTTGAATTTCCACAAAGCGTTGTACGCAGTTCAATCACCTGTAGAGAACTCTAGTTTCTGGAGTAATGAAACTCTTGTGAAAATGGGCAAGAAGATTGGAATTACATCCACCACATTTGAGAACTGTGTGAACAAGGGCTCAAAGGTTGATTTAGTGCAGGCGCACTCTGATTCGATGTCAAAGTATGGAGTTCAAGGAACTCCTACAGTATTTATCAATGGCAAGAAGTGGGAACGCACCCAGAACGAGTTCATCCTTGAAGAGTTTAAAGCAGCTGTAGAGGCTGGCTAGAAGTTGAATCTAGCTTTTCCAACTCCATCACAATCAGTGGTGGAGCTGGGCCCTTTAACGATCCACTTTTACGCATTGTGCATCATTACGGGTATCGCGATCGCGATTTGGCTAGGTGGAAAGCGTTTCCAGTACAAGACTGTTCAAGGTCAATCTATTGTTTCTGAGGTAGCGATCGTTGCTGTTCCTTCAGGAATCATCGGTGGACGTATTTATCATGTGATCTCTTCACCCAACGCATACTTTGGTAGCGGTGGCACACCCGTTGATGCATTCAAGATTTGGGAGGGCGGGCTTGGCATTTGGGGCGCCATCTCTATCGGTCTTTTAGGCGCCTACCTTCGATACCGATCCCTTGCACGCACAGTGGAGCTTCCATCATTTGCAGTATTTGCAGATGCGCTAGCTCCAGGAATTCTCTTTGCGCAAGCAATTGGTCGCTTCGGCAATTGGTTTAATGGAGAGTTATTTGGAAAGCCGCTCGATGCTTGGTGGGCACTTGAAATTCCAATGCGCTATCGACCAAGTGGATATACAGAGTTTGAAACATTTCATCCGACATTTTTATATGAAGCTATTTGGTGCACAGTTATTGCATTAGTAATTCTAAAGTTTGGTGCAAAGCTCAAGGCTGGTCAATCCTTTGCTCTCTATGTTGCAACCTACTGTGTAGGGCGTTTTTTCATTGAGCTGATTCGTATTGACACTGCGAACACTATTGCTGGGCTTCGTGTAAATGTCTGGGTAAGCGTGCTCGTGGCTGCAGGGGCTGCACTCTATTTTGCCCGCGCCTCTAAAAAGATTCAGTAGCTATCAGGTAGGCTTCCTCACATGAGTTTGGAAGAGGTTTACCAAAGAAATTTAGAGCATCGCACCCATCGTGCTGGTTGGCTACGAGCCGCTGTATTAGGTGCAAATGATGGCTTGGTTTCAACGGCGGCGTTAATGATCGGTGTTGCAGCTGCAGGTAAGCAGGATTTTCTGGTGACCGCAGGCGTAGCTGGAATCACTGCAGGTGCGATGTCTATGGCGGTAGGTGAGTACATCTCTGTTCGCTCTCAAAATGATATTGAAGAATCAGATCGCTTAATTGAAATTGCTCACCTCAAAGCAAATCCTGAGGCTGAGTTAACTGAACTGCAACACATCTACATTGATCGCGGCTTAACACCAGAACTCGCATTGCAGGTTGCGTTGGCGATGCATCGCAAAGATCCGCTGGAAGCGCATCTTCGTGACGAGCTGGGGCAGCATCCCAGCACCAAAGCCCGTCCGGTTCAGGCAGCTTTAGCATCAGCTATCTCATTCACACTGGGTGGGTTGATTCCATTTGCAGGGGCCTTTGCTCCAACACTCGGCACCAAGGCGTGGAGCATCGTGCTCTTTACCCTTGCAGGCCTGATCCTCACCGGGGTTGTCTCAGCCAAAACCGCGGGCTCAAAGCTGCTCTCACCAACACTTCGCGTGCTGATCGGTGGCTCCTTAGGCATGGCGATCACCGCTGGAATCGGAAAAATTGCACATATCTCAGGGATCTAATTAGCACTCTTATTGCTACGATTTCGCCCTAAGCACTGAGCACCACGGGCCAAGGTTGTCCCTTTACATGTAAGGACAAATCCGTAGGAGCGCGCCCATGGCACTTGCATCCAACTATCCACAAGCACAGGGACTCTATGACCCTGCTCAGGAACATGATGCTTGCGGTGTTGCCATGGTTGCAACGCTCAACAAGGTTGCAACTCACCACATCGTTTCCCAAGCATTAACCGCTCTTCGCAATATGGAACACCGCGGTGCATCTGGTGCTGAGCCAGATAGCGGTGATGGCGCTGGAATTCTTATTCGCGTTCCAGATGCTTACTTCCAAGCTGTAGTTGATTTCAAACTTCCCGCAGCAGATGCATATGCAACAGGTATTGCATTTATCGCAAAGGGTGCCGATGTTAGGGGCGAGATTGCAAAGATCGCTGATGAAGAAGGTTTAGTAGTTTTAGGGTGGCGTGAAGTACCGATTAACCCATCATCTCTGGGAAAGACCGCATTGTCAGTCATGCCAGATTTCCATCAACTCTTTATTGCGGGCAAGAATGGCGAAAAGGGGATCGCGCTAGACCGTCTAGCTTTTTGTCTTCGTAAGAGAGCGGAGCATGCGCTCGATCTTTACTTCCCATCATTGTCATCTCAAACAATTGTGTACAAGGGAATGCTTACAACTGGTCAGCTTGAAGAGTTCTTCCCTGAGCTTTCAGATGAAAGAGTTGTTTCACCTTTAGCCCTAGTGCACTCACGTTTTTCTACCAACACATTTCCATCGTGGCCGCTTGCTCACCCATATCGATTTATTGCCCACAATGGCGAAATCAATACTGTTAAGGGAAATCGCAATTGGATGCGCGCTCGCGAATCATTGCTTGAAAGCGACTTAATCCCAGGCGATCTCAAGCGTTTATTTCCAATCGTAGAAATGTCAGGATCTGACTCTGCATCCTTTGATGAGGTTCTAGAGCTGTTGTATCTCGGTGGTCGCTCACTTCCACATGCGGTTTTAATGATGATTCCTGAGGCGTGGGAGAACCACGCAACGATGCCGCAAAACCGTCGCGATTTTTACGCATTCCATGCATCGATGATGGAGCCATGGGATGGACCAGCATGTGTAACTTTCACAGATGGTCATCAAGTTGGTGCGGTTCTCGATCGCAATGGTTTACGTCCATCTCGTTACTGGGTAACTAAGGATGGAATGGTTGTTCTGGCATCAGAGGTAGGTGTTTTAGATATTCCTGCTGAAAATGTTGAACGTAAGGGTCGCTTACAACCAGGAAAGATGTTTTTAGTTGATATTGAACAAGGCCGCATCATTGAAGATGGCGAGATCAAAGATGGTCTAGCAAATGCTGCACCGTATGGAGATTGGCTGCATGCAGGTATCGTCAAGCTCAGCGAACTTCCTGCGCGTGAGCACATTGTGTATCCACACTCATCAGTTGTTCGTCGCCAACGTGCATTTGGCTACACAGAAGAAGATCTACGTATCTTGGTTACACCAATGGCAAAGAGCGGCATGGAGCCACTCGGTTCCATGGGAACAGATACTCCGATCGCTGCACTCTCTGAAAAACCACGATTAATCTTTGATTACTTCTCACAGTTGTTTGCACAAGTGACAAACCCACCTCTTGATGCAATTCGTGAAGAGCTTGTAACAAGCCTTGGTACCTCTATGGGGCCTGAGCACAACCTGCTCGATCCTGGTCCAAGCAGTTGTCGTCAGATCTCTTTGGCGTTTCCGGTTATTGATAATGATGAACTCGCAAAAATAATTCACGTCAACGCAGATGGTGATCATCCGGGTCTGAGCGCTCATGTGATTCGCGGCCTCTTTAGCATCGCCGATGGGGGAGACTCTTTACGTGAACGCCTTAACGAGATCAAGGCTGAGGTTTCACAAGCAATTAATGATGGAGCGCGCATTATTGTTTTGTCAGATCGAGATGGTGATGCGGAGAATGCACCGATTCCATCTTTACTTCTCACATCTGCTGTTCACCACCATCTGATCCGTGAAAAGACTCGTACAAAGGTCGGTCTCGTAGTAGAGGCTGGAGATGTTCGCGAGGTTCACCATGTAGCACTGCTTATTGGTTATGGAGCTGCGTGCGTTAATCCATACCTAGCAATGGAGTCTGCGGAGGATCTGGTACTCCAGGGTGTCATTACAGGTATCACTCCGGAAAAAGCTGTTAAGAATTTGATTAAGAGTTTAGGTAAGGGTGTATTGAAGGTAATGTCCAAGATGGGCATCAGCACAATCGCTTCTTACACAGGTGCTCAGGTCTTCGAAGCTATTGGATTGTCACAAGAGGTAGTCGATGAGTACTTTGTTGGAACAACCTCGCGTCTAGGTGGTGTTTCACTTGATGTGATCGCACAAGAGACAATTTCTCGCCACCACATCGCATATCCACCTGGGGGAGAAGTTCCAGGCACAAAGCGTTTACCAATTGGTGGCGAGTATCAGTGGCGCCGCGAAGGTGAGCCACACCTATTTGATCCAGAGACTGTATTTACCTTGCAGCACTCAACTCGAAACAAGCGTTACGACATCTTTAAGCGTTATACAGATCGCGTTAATGAGCAGAGCAAGCGATTAATGACATTGCGTGGGTTGTTCCAGTTTAAGGAGGGTGCAAATCCGCCTATCTCAATTGAGGAAGTTGAATCAGTTAGCGCAATTATCAAGCGCTTCTCAACTGGAGCGATGTCTTACGGATCAGTTTCTGCTGAGGTCCATGAAACTCTAGCTATTGCCATGAACCGCATTGGTGGAAAGTCCAACACTGGTGAAGGTGGAGAAGAGCCAGAGCGCTTTATTCCAATGGCCAATGGAGATTCAAAGCGTTCTGCAATCAAGCAGGTTGCATCGGGACGTTTTGGTGTAACAAGTAATTACCTAGTTAACAGCGATGATATTCAGATCAAGATTGCACAAGGTGCAAAGCCTGGTGAAGGTGGTCAATTACCTGGAAACAAGGTGTATCCCTGGATCGCTAAGGCGCGCTACTCAACACCTGGTGTTGGTTTGATTTCTCCGCCACCACATCACGATATTTACTCTATTGAAGATCTTGCACAACTGATTCATGATCTCAAAAATGCAAACAAGAATGCTCGTGTGCATGTAAAGCTTGTTGCTGAAGTCGGTGTTGGAACTGTTGCTGCTGGAGTGTCAAAGGCCCATGCCGATGTTGTTTTGATTTCAGGCCATGATGGCGGAACAGGTGCATCACCTCTGACATCGCTTAAGCATGCAGGTGCGCCATGGGAGCTTGGCCTTGCAGAAACTCAACAGACTTTGTTGCTCAATGGTTTGCGTGATCGCATCGTTGTTCAGGCAGATGGTCAGTTAAAGACTGGGCGCGATGTTGTTATCGCAGCGCTACTTGGTGCAGAAGAGTATGGCTTTGCAACTGCGCCACTTGTTGTATCTGGCTGCATCATGATGCGCGTGTGCCATTTAGATACATGCCCAGTGGGTGTCGCAACTCAGAACCCAGAGCTTCGTAAGAAGTTCACTGGAAAACCTGAATTTGTTGAAACCTTCTTCGAGTACATCGCAGAAGAAGTTCGCGAAATCTTGGCGCAATTAGGTTTCCGAACACTTCAGGAAGCTATTGGTCATGTTGAGTATCTAGACACTCGCAAGGCGGTAGATCACTGGAAGGCTTCTGGTTTGAACCTTGAGCCTCTATTGGTTCGTCCAGATGTTGATAGCGCATTGCACAACACAACAAAACAAGATCACGGACTAGATGCTGCTCTTGATAACAAGCTGATTGAACTTGCTCAACCGGCATTAACTAAGGGTGAGCAGGTAACAATTGATCTGCCCGTCCGAAATGTTAATCGCACCGTCGGAACGATGTTAGGCGCAGAGGTAACACGAAAGTATGGAGCAGAAGGATTACCTGCTGGAACAATTGATGTAACCCTTCATGGCTCAGCTGGACAATCACTAGGAGCCTTTATTCCTCGTGGTGTAGCTATTCGCCTGTACGGAGACTCCAATGACTATGTCGGCAAGGGAATCTCAGGTGGTCGGGTAGTAGTTCGCCCAGATGTAAAGGCAACCTTCCCGTCGCAAGAGAATGTGATCGCCGGAAATGTAATTGGATACGGTGCAACTGCTGGCGAAATCTTTATTCGCGGAGTAGTAGGAGAACGTTTCTGCGTTCGAAACTCTGGAGCGTTGGCAATTGTCGAAGGAATCGGTGATCACGGCTGCGAGTACATGACAGGTGGAACCGTTGTTGTTCTAGGTCGCACCGGTCGAAATATTGCAGCAGGTATGTCTGGCGGTCGAGCTTTTGTTTTGGATCTTGATACCGCCAATGTAAATGCCGACATGGTGGATGTGCTTGCCGTTCCTGAGGATCAAAAGGAGCTGTTGAAGGATCACATCTCAAAGTTCTTTACTGAAACTGGTTCTGAAATCGCACACGCAATCTTGAAGGATTGGGAAAAGAGCGTTTCACGGATTTCATTAATCATGCCTCGAGATTACGCACGCGTTCTTGCCGCTATGGAGCGAGCAACTCGTGAAGGCTTACCGGTTGATGCGTTAGTAATGGAGGTTGCAGCAAATGGCTGATCCAAAGGGTTTTATGACCACACCACGCGAAACTCCAAAGCGTCGCCCGGTAGATGTTCGCATTAAAGATTGGCGTGAAGTGTATGAGCCACAAAGCTTTGAGCATCTACAAAAGCAGGCTGGACGTTGCATGGATTGCGGAATTCCTTTTTGCCACAATGGCTGCCCACTCGGAAATCTAATTCCTGAATGGAATGATTTGATGTACCGCGGCGATAAGAATGAAGCTATCGATCGCTTGCACGCTACTAACAACTTTCCCGAGTTCACTGGTCGACTATGCCCAGCACCATGTGAAACCGCATGTGTTGTAGGCATTAACCGTGATGCGGTCACAATTAAGCAGATTGAACTTCGCACAATTGAAGAGGCTTTTGGTGCCGGAAATGTGAAGCCTCTTGCACCAGATCGCCTGACCGGAAAGACCATTGCTGTCATTGGTTCAGGTCCAGCGGGATTAGCAGCTGCACAACAATTGACTCGTGCGGGGCACACAGTTGCTGTGTATGAGCGTGCAGACAAAATTGGTGGACTTCTACGTTATGGAATTCCAGAGTTCAAAATGGAAAAGCACATCCTTGATCGCCGCTTGGAACAGATGGAAAAAGAGGGAACCCGTTTCCGTCCCGGCGTCGATGTTGGTAATGAATTAACCGGTTCTGATCTGCGCCGCAAGTATGACGCTGTCGTTTTGGCGGTTGGCTCAACACAATGGCGTGATCTCTCAATTAAGGGCAGAGAGCTCAAGGGTGTTTACCAAGCGATGGAGTTCTTGCCATGGGGAAACAAGCAAGCATTAGGAGAGATCGAAGCTCCACCCATTAATGTTGCAGGAAAGCATGTAGTAATTCTCGGCGGTGGCGACACTGGTGCAGATTGTTTAGGTACATCTATCCGTCAAGGCGCTGCAAGTGTGACTCAATTGGAGATCATGCCTCGCCCAAGTGATGAACGTCCATCCGGTCAACCATGGCCAACCTACCCAATGATTTATCGAGTATCGAGCGCTCATGAAGAGAAGGACAATCGTATGTTCTCCGTGAGCACTGAAGAGTTCTTGGGAGATGGTCAGGGCAATCTAAGAGCCATAAAGATTGTTGAAACTCAATTTGTGAATGGAAAGTTTGAACCTGTTGCAGGATCTGAAAAAGAGATCCCATGTGATTTTGTATTCATGGCGATGGGCTTTACTGGTCCTGAGAAATCATCACTGATTACTCAACTAGAGGTTCAACTAGATGAGCGTGGAAACATTAAGCGTGATGAAAACTTCCAAACATCTGAAGAAGGAATATTTGTCGCAGGAGATGCTGGACGTGGTCAATCATTGATCGTGTGGGCGATTGCAGAAGGACGAAGCGCTGCAGCAGCGGTTGATAGATATCTCACTGGGCGCACACAACTTCCATCGCCAATAGCGCCAACTGACCGCCCACTAATGGTTTAAGGTAGAGACATGCGTAGAGCGAAAATTGTTTGCACCATGGGTCCTGCCGTTGAGTCTGCTGAAAAGGTGGCAGAGCTGATCGAAGCGGGCATGAATATGGCTCGATTGAACCTTTCACATGGTGGTTACGATGAACATCAAAATCGTCTCGACCGAGTGCGGGAAGCGGCAAAGGCTGCAAGCAAGCCAATTGCAATCCTTGTCGATCTGCAAGGACCAAAGATTCGTTTAGCGCGTTTTGCAAATGGTCCACATGAGTTGCACCGTGGTGACATCTTTACTATTACAACTGATGAGGTCGAAGGTACTAAGGATCGCGTTGGTACTACTTACAAAGGATTACCTGGAGATTGCAAGCCAGGGGATCGCATCCTGATAGATGATGGAAAAGTTACTGTTGAAGTTGTAGAGGTTAAGGGCAACGATGTTGTCACTACAGTTATTCAGCCAGGAATGGTGAGCAACAACAAGGGAATCAATCTGCCAGGTGTTGCAGTCTCTGTTCCCGCGCTCTCTGAAAAGGATAAAGAGGATCTTCGCTGGGGAATGCGCGCTGGTGCAGATTTCATTGCGCTCTCATTTGTAAGAAACGCTGCAGACATCAAAGATGTTCATGCAATTATGGATGAGGTCGGATTCCGAGTACCTGTTATTGCAAAGATTGAAAAGCCACAAGCTGTAGAGAATCTAGAAGAGATCGTTGCCGCCTTTGATGGCATCATGGTTGCACGTGGAGATCTAGGTGTAGAGCTTCCAATTGAAGAGGTTCCGCTAGTTCAAAAGCGTTGCATTGAGTTAGCACGTGAGGCGGCAAAGCCGGTCATCGTTGCAACTCAAATGCTGGATTCAATGATTACCAACTCTTCGCCAACGCGTGCAGAAGCCACAGATTGTGCAAACGCTGTTCTCGATGGTGCAGATGCGTTGATGTTGTCAGGTGAAACCTCTGTAGGTGCTTTTGCTATTGAAACAGTAAAAACAATGGCCAGAATCATTGCGCGCACTGAAGAAGGCGGCTTTGAAATGATTCGCGCATTACGTACAACTCCCA
>JBEAVJ010000051.1:0-6035 GCA_041160995.1 Actinomycetota bacterium
CCAGCCAATTGGTTGCAAATAAATTGGCATTGAAGATAGTGGGAAGAATGTTCCCGAGAACAAGAACATCGGCATAATTACCAAGCGACCTAAGATGTTGAAGAATTGATCTTCTTTTTCAATCTTTGCTGCTGCAAACAACATGAGGGCACCGAACGCTCCACCGCCAAGAACGGCAATCGGCACCAGCAAAATACTGATTCCAAAGTTAACTACATCAAAGGCGAGCAAAAGAATGTAGTAAACAACCACTGAAAATATCGCGCGGCAGAGCGCGGCGAGATAAACACCAATTGCGATCTGTCGCCCTGTGATCGGAGTTGAATTCTGAGCGAAGAAAAGTTTGCGCCACTTAAATCCTTCAATTGTCGGGAATACGGTTTCATCCATAATTCCTGTAATTGCAGTGTTAGCCAGCAGTGCTGGAGCGATAAAAGCTATGTATTTAATGCCATTTGTACCGCTTGTGCCCGAGCCCTGTTCAACGAGAACGCCAATACCAATACCTACGGCGATTAAGTAAAACAAAGGATTTCCAATATCTACAGCGGCAATAATCGTCCGCCACTTAGACATCGACTTCAAACGTGCGGAAGCTATATACAAAGCTCCAAAACGTTGAATCGTAGGAACATCAATACCCGCGTTCATTCAATCAAAGTTCTTCCAGTTAGGCGTAAGAAGACATCCTCAAGGGAGCTACGACGTACAAGAGAAGTGGTCGCGTGCATACCTGCATGAGTGATTTTTTCAAGAAGCGCTTCGCCATCTTCGGTGTACATCAAGATGCGATCTGGCAATGTCTCCATACGTTCACACATCGTTGCAAGTTGTGGTGCAACCTCTTTATTGCGGTCACTACCAAAGCGAACCTCAAGAACTTCCTTACTTGAGTACTGTTTGATTAATCCTGCAGGTGATCCTTCAGCCATGATGGATCCTTTGTCCATAACGACAAGGCGATCACACAACTGTTCCGCTTCATCCATGAAGTGTGTTGTCAGAACCAGGGTCACACCTTGTTCCTTAAGACGGAACAAGCGATCCCACAAAATGTGACGTGCTTGTGGATCCAAACCTGTTGTTGGCTCATCTAGTAACAAAATATCTGGTTCGCTGACAAGGCCACGTGCAATTGTTAAACGACGCTTCATACCACCGCTGAGAGCTTCTACCTTTACATCGCGCTTTTCTTCAAGCTGTGCAAACTCTAGGAGCTCTTCAATCTTGTTCTTAATGAATTTCTTAGAAAGACCAAAGTAACGTCCGTAGATGTAAAGGTTCTCACTAACTGTTAGCTCACCATCAAGGTTGTCTTGTTGTGGAACAACACCAAGGTGTGCGCGAACCAAAGGTCCGAACTGCTCTGGATCTTTACCTAAGATTTCGACGGTGCCTGATGTGCGGGTCGATGTGGCGGCCAAGATGCGCATAGTCGTTGACTTACCGGCGCCGTTGGGACCTAGTAATCCGAAGGACTCACCCTTAGCCACATCGAAGTCGATGCCGTTTACAGCGGTGAAATCCCCGAAAACCTTGGTTAAACCACGTACAGAAATGAGTGGATTAGACATCTCTCTAGTCTACCTGAGTATTGTTTACCTACGTGCGATTCATAAATGAACCTACCCACGACCTCACCTATGACGATGTTTTCATGGTGCCAAGCCGTTCCGAACTTTCATCACGAATGGATGTTGATCTTTCATCCATAGATGGAACAGGAACAACGATTCCGCTAGTTGTTGCAAACATGACAGCTATTGCAGGGCGACGAATGGCAGAGACCATCGCTCGCCGAGGTGGATTAACAGTTATTCCACAGGATATTCCGCACGGAGTTGTTGATGAAGTCATCAAGTGGGTAAAGCAACGTCACCCTTTCTTTGATACACCTATCACCCTGTCACCTCAATCAACGGTTGCAGATGCGGTTAGCTTGTTGCACAAACGTGCACATGGCGCAGTTGTAGTGGTCGAAAATGGCAAGCCGGTTGGAATTATCACTGAAGAGGATTGCAAGAGCGTTGATCGCTTTACACAACTTGGTCAAGTGATGAGCAAGAACTTAACAACAATGCCAGACACATTAGGTGCACGTGAGGCCTTTGATTTTCTCAATCAACACCGTCATAAGTTGGCACCAGTTGTTTCAAACAATGGCGATCTCGTTGGCATCATGACCCGACTTGGTGCGCTTCGCGGAACTTTGTACTCACCAGCACTTGATGCACAAGGACGTTTGCGAATTGCAGCAGCGGTTGGAATCAATGGAGATGTTGCTGCAAAGGCAGCAGCGTTGATCGAATCTGGCGCAGATGTTTTGGTTGTAGATACCGCACACGGTCACCAAAAGAAGATGCTGGAAGCGTTGGCAGCTATTCGCTCGATTAATCCAAAGGTTCCTATCGTTGCTGGAAATGTTGTAACGGCACAGGGCGCACATGATTTAGTGGAAGCTGGCGCAAACATCATCAAGGTTGGCGTAGGTCCAGGAGCGATGTGTACTACTCGCATGCAAACAGGTGTAGGACGCCCACAATTCTCAGCTGTTTTAGAGTGTGCGACAGAGACTAAGAAGTTAGGTGCACATGTGTGGGCAGATGGCGGAGTTCGTCATCCGCGCGATGTTGCACTCGCTTTAGCAGCTGGTGCCTCACAAGTAATGATCGGTTCCTGGTTTGCAGGAACATATGAGTCACCTGGTGATTTGCAAAGTGATGCAAATGGTCGCCTGTACAAGGAATCATTTGGAATGGCATCTGCTCGCGCAGTTGCTGCACGAACATCGAAGGAGGATGCCTTTGATCGCGCTCGCAAGGCTTTATTTGAAGAGGGAATTTCTACTTCACGCATGTTCTTAAACCCTGCACGACCAGGTGTTGAGGATCTTCTAGATGAAATCATCGCGGGAGTTCGCTCTTCATTTACATATGCCGGTGCCCAGAACATCAATGAGTTTGCAGAGCGTGCAACGGTTGGCGTTCAATCATCAGCAGGCTACGCAGAAGGACGTCCACTTCACTCCTCTTGGGGTAATTAATTAATGAAGCGCTTACTTGTATCGATACTTGTAGCGCTGATGCTTGCCCCTACATCTGCAGCCCATGCAGATACTCCTCAAATAACTGTCATGACCCGCAATCTGTACCTAGGTGCAGATGTAGGTGTTGCAATGGATTTAATCCCCAACTTGCCCGCGGCTGCACAATTTATGTGGGATCAGGTCAAAGCAACTGATTTCAACAAGCGTGCACCAAAGCTGGCGGCAGAGGTTATTGCTGCTCGTCCCGATGTAATCGGCATACAGGAGGCAACGATTTGGTTTTGTAAGAAAAATCTGTGGAGTAAGAGAACAGAAGTTTTCAACTTTACGGAGCAATTCTTGAAGGCCACAAAAGCTCAGGGACAAGAGTATGTATTGGCTACAAAGAATGGAAAAACAGCGCTAAACACTGGATATTCAATAGGTGCGGTGCCTTTTATTACTATGGTCAATGATCCAGAGACCTTCCAACCATTGTTTGGTCAAGATAAAGCAGCGTGTGGCTTTGAGATCGCCGATGCTTTAGCAGTGCGTGCAGATTTATCTGACAAGGTTTTAGCAGTTGGAAACTCTGAGTATGAAACGACCTACACAATTGTTCCAACGATTATGACTATTTACCGTGGATACACCTGGGCAGATATTCAAATAGGAAAAACACCTGTGCGTTTTGTTGCTACCCATCTTGAATCACTATGGGATGAGAACGAAGTTCCGAACGCAGCAAAGCAGGTACAGCAACTGATTGCTGATTTGAAAAACACCAAAAATCCAATTGTCATCATGGGTGACTTCAATAGCGATCCTCGTGATCCACGCATTAAGGATGATCCAAATGCAGGCGGACAACCAACAGCAAGTGCTGCTTGTCCAGGAGGCACAAGTGTCTGTAACGCTTACTTACTGATGCGTGAAGCTGGCTTTAAAGATGTTGGACCAAATGCTTTAGATCCCATTAACAATACGTGGGGAATGAATGCATTACTGACCGGCCCAGATCCAGATCGCTTGAAGTACTCGCAACAGATGGGAAATTTTGCTGGCTACAGCGATCGCTTGGATTACATCTTTGTTCGCAACGGAGCAATTCCAATTGCATCTCAATTGATTGGTGCATTACCGCCAGATAATCTCAACTCTGATCATGCTGGAGTTGTGTCTCTCCTCAGTATCGACTCACAAATTACTGAAAGAAGTGCCGATCTACCTGAACATGCACCATTCCCAATCTCTTTTTGGCAGTGGGTTGGAATTGCGTTAGCTGTACTAGTTATTGGAATCATTGTTAAAAAGAGATTCAGGTAGGCTAGGGGCATGACCAAGCCAACGATCATCCTTGCAACAAGCAATGGAGTTGGAATGGGCCACTTAGCCCGCGCAAGCGCTGTAGCCCTTGCTCTCAAAGAGGTTGCAAACCCGATAATTGTTTCAATGGCTGGCGGTATCGCTGAGATCCCATCATTTATGGGGATTCGTTGCGAATACATTCCAGGAAAAGATCGAATGTGGATGAGCCGTGAAAAGTGGGATATCTACCTTCGCGATCGTTTACTTGCATTAGTTGAAGAGACCGATGCAAAGGTTTTGTCATTTGATGGTGTGATTCCTTACCCAGGGGTTATTGCAGCAAAGAATGCAAACCCTGATCTCAAGCTCGTATGGGTACGCCGCGGTTTATGGCAAAAGAAACCACAACGATTTGTTTTAGGTTTGCAATCGGCGATGATGGATAAGGTTATTGAGCCTGGAGATATCGCACGTGCTTATGATTTTGGTCCAACTGCAACTCGTAAAGAATCGGTTTTAACCTCGCCGGTTTCTTTATTTCGTAAAGAGGATGCAATGTCTCGTGATGAGGCGCGCAAAGCTCTTGGTTTGGATTTAAATCGACCAGCCGCACTTGTTCAAAATGAAAAAATGACCGCGGCATTATCTGGTTTGTTGGGTTGGAAAGATCTGCAAGTTATTTTGACTAAAGCACCAGTAGACAAAGCTGGAAACTCTCTTGCACCAGAAGGTTTAGATCTCAAGGTTGCGCGTTACTTCCCACTTGCAAAGGTTTTACATGCCTTTGATGCAGGAATTTGCGCAACGGGATACAACGGAGTTCACGAGCTTCTTCCCGCGCAGGTTCCTACGGTTTTTGTCTCAAATATTCGCGGAACTGATGATCAAGAGGCACGTGCACGTTGGTGTAATGATTTTGGCTTTGCACTTCGTGCCGATCAAGCCGATCTCTCTGACATCACTGAAAAGGTCAGAATGTTGCAAGATCCTGCGGTACGGGCACGATTGTCAGCAAAGTGTGCTGAACTTCCAGATACAACTGGCGGTCAAGAGATTGCGAAGATGCTGTACCAATTAGCTGTAGCCCCAAAGCCAAAAAAATCTTCAGGTATTACCTATAAGCGCTTACTTGTGCAGGATCGCTTTAGCCGTGGCTCTCGCCATGTAATCATGTTGGGATTGCGCCGACTGGCTCTTGTTTATCGATTCTTGCATCCTCATATCAAGGTGCAGGAGATTGATCAGGCACCACCGGTGTTTGGGGAGCAAACAACCGCTGCCGAACTTCACCCCTTGATTAAATCAAGCACTCGGTTCGAGCACTTAATCACAGGTGCTTCACCCAGTTATCGAAAGCGCCGAGAAGAGATAGCATTTGCTGCATACGGGAAAGAAACGGTAATCACAAAAACAAAATGAAGTTTCGCACTTGGATTAGAAAGACCCCAGCAGGTCGTCTATTTTGGCGTGTATTTATTGGCGTCATTGGCGGTGGCATAACTGTATTTGGCGCAGTTTTGTTAGTTGCACCAGGTCCAGGAATTTTGGTTCTCCTTGCAGGTCTTGGAATTTTGGCAACAGAGTTTGCATGGGCTGGCCGAATCATGATGCGCACCAAGGAAATGGCAAGTAAAGCTGCAGAGCGTTCAGGCATGAAACCTTGGGTGAAATACTTTTTAGTTGCAGGTGGAGCGGTATTTTC
>JBEAVJ010000052.1:0-4935 GCA_041160995.1 Actinomycetota bacterium
CTTTGGAACAGCGTTATCAACAATGAATCCACCGTTGCTGATTAGAAGCAATGGGTTAGTGTCCTTGTTGATTGTTGTGATTGTGTAATCCTTAGACCAAACATCACCCATCTTCTTAAGAAGTGCTGTGTCCTTTGACTTGTATGCAGCTAGGAAGCGATCCTTAGCAGCGTTGTTTGCTGATACTGACTGAAGTTCATCTTTTCCTTCAGCCATCAAAACCATTGCGTGTACTGGTGATGGTCCTGGACCATATAGATCCCAGTTTGCAATTGGGCTCTTGTAGCGCAAAGTTACAGACATTTCATCTGATGAAAGTACTGGCTCTCCCACAATGTTCTTGTGGTATGTGCTTGAGTAACCAAGACCGTTGAATGCAGGTGGAGTCTTCTTATCTGCTGGATCTCCAAGGCCTGCAGCGATTGAGTATGCATCGCTACCTAGAACGTGTGACAGTAGAAGATCTACACCAGTAATAGGTGTGCCATCTGACCATACGCGACCTGGGTTAACTGTGTACTGAACGCGGAAATCTGTCTTTGAGTTCTTGATTACCTTGTAGTTACCAAAAACTGTGTTCTTGATAAGTTCTTTCTTTTCGTTGTAGTAGTTGAAACCCATTCCAGTCAATGCAGCCTGGTCAGTACAAACAGTGCTGTTTGTAGTTGTAGTGCTGCAATTAAGACCAGTCTGAACGTTTGTGTGGTGGATAACCACTGTTGAACGGGTATTAGCTTGAGCTGGTGTTAGCAGTGAAACCGCCAACGCCGCTGAAGCTGCAGTTGCGAGCGCAAACTTTGCGCTACGTGTGAACTTCATCTAGTTCCTCCTTGAGGGTTAAAGAAAAGCGTCTGCGGAGAGTCGACCAACCCCATAGGCGCTTTTGGTGGGTGAAGTCTGCCCTAGTGAACGGTAAATGAGCAAGAAGTGAACGGCAGGATTGAGCCTAATTAGATAACAACTTCGTAACCCTTGGCTGAAAAAGGGGTGAGGAATGGGCTACTGGGCTGTCTCTACCCGGCCAGCGATACTCATGAAAAATTTGATGGAGCTGATCGCTATTACTGAGGCGATCACACCACCTACATACATGGGAAGTCGCAAACTGAAATGTGCAAGAACTCCCCCAAGTAAAGATCCAATCGGCATCATTCCCCACACCAAAGTTCGGCGGGTGCCATGAATTCTTCCGAATAACTCATTAGGAATAATTGTTTGATAGGTAGCCATGAGCAAGATGTTCCACTGTGCAATTGCAAAACCACCTAATGTTGCCAAAGCTACGAAAACATAAATATCTGGGGAAAATCCCTGTGCCAAAAGAATCACGGAACTTCCCGTAATGCCAAGGGTCATCATGATGCTTCGGCCAAATCTCTTTGATGCTCTCGGCGCAACTATGGCACCGAGCAAAGCACCAAGACCCTGAATTGTAAGAATGACTCCAAAGTACTTAGGGGCAAGTTCTAACTCTTTAATGATGAACAACACCATGGTTGCCGTGCCCATTGAGTAACAAACACCGATCGTTGCCGTTGTTAGTACTAACCGTCGCAAAACTTTATGGTTATACAAGTATTTAATGCCAAATTTAATGTCCTCAATAAAGCCAGGCTTTGTCTCACTTGAACTTTCAATTCTCACATCTTGTAAGTATTGAATAGGAATGGAAAGAGCCAAGAGCGTGGCAACGGCGTAGCCAATACTGTTGATAAAGAAGGGCAACCAGATAGCTAGCGCGTAAAGAAAGCCGCTTAGCGGAGACCCGATAAATCCCTGAATCACCGTCTCTGAAATCTGAAGCCTTGAATTTCCTTTTTCATAATGCTCTTCATCCAGAATCTGAGGAATCAGAGATTGCGCGGTGGTATCTGTTGCTACCTCGCACACACCAATAATGAAGGCAGAAAAAATCAACCAATAAATAGTCACATGGCCTGTGGCAATACCAAGCGCCATGACGCCGATGACGGCGCTACGAATTGCGTTAGAGCCTGCCAAGATGAATCTACGATCAACTCGATCAACCATTACTCCGATCGGCATGGCAAAAAGCAGCCACGGCAACATCACCATGGCACCGATTACAGCGATTAAAACGGTGCTGTCAGTCAGAGTAATTGCCAGCAGTGGAGCTGCAGCGATGAGAACTCCATCAGCTAAATTGGAAACTATGCTGCCAGCCCATAAACGATTAAATGCTGGACCCATGGCGTGACCCTAGCAAAGGAAGTTAGATAAGAAGAAGCTTCTTCGCCTTTTCAACCGCTGAATGGCGACCATCTACTCCCAACTTTCTATACACATTTCGAAGATGTGTCTTCATAGTATTTTGAGAAATATGTAACTGCTTTGCGATCGCACTCAGAGGAATGCCAGTAGTAAGGTGTTTGAGAATCTCAAGCTCTCTCGCAGTTAACTTCTCTTCTAACGCTCCAGTGTCACTATTCATCGCCTGGATTCGCTCGGTCATTTCATGAACCACACTTTCTCTAAAGACGGTGGGTTGAGCGGCTGCTGCTTTCACCATGATCGGATACAAACGGTGTTGCCTGACGAAATACTCGTGATAACCGACTTCAGCACCTACTTCAAGGGCTTTGTTGAGATACCCCAGCGCAATGTTTTCGCTCTCTACATTGATGGTTGCTTGGTAAAGAAACTTATTGACCTTTTCGCGGGGGGTATTTTCTGGAAAAGCCTCAACCAAAGCTGGAATTTTCCTAGGATCGCTTTGAAACTTAACATTTAAATCTATCTGGCGGACCATTTCAATCCTTGGCATTCTGCGCAGCAGCTCCTCTGCCCTTTCCCAATCATCGAGAACAAAACGCAAAAAGACCTCGGTTACATCAATCAGCCAACTGAGTTCGTGTTGAGACTTTAACGTAGCCAACCTTTCACGTTGTTGCTTAACGATCTCCATCATTTGAGGAATCTGGCCTTTTGTAATGTTGATTCGTGCCCGGGTGCCTTCAGCCATCAGTGCCCATGGCCAGATATTTGATTCAGAGGATTTTTCAAAAAGTAGTGATGAAGTCTCTACCGCTTTATCTAACTGTGAGAGCTCTAACTGGCAGCGGGCCAACACCATGTAAGCATCAAATGGCGCACTAATCGATGTATATCCTGCGATTGATGCTTGGTTGATTGCGATCGAAGCATGCTCTGCCGCTTCAAAAAAGCGTCCATCGCACCACAGTGAAAGTGAGGTTATGCAGGTTATGTAATAAGGAGCATTAATTACATTCCCGGAGTTCAAAAGTAGTCGAGCTCGTTTGAGACACTCATGAATCTCTTCTGGTTGATCATAAAGAAAATGAATTCCAGCCTTAAGTCGAAGCAATGCGATGCGATCGGTGTTTTCGATGGACTCGTAAGGAGATTCTGTAATGAGAGCTCTGTCAATCATTGAAAGTGAGCGCGTGAACTCCCCGCGAGCAAAGTAGATGTGAGCAAAAGCCATCGATGTTAGTTGAGTAAGAAATGCTAGATCCGGGCTTTGTTCAGAAATTATCTCCAGCTCGGTTGCCAAAGCTTCTGCACGTGCAAATTCAAGGTTCACAAGGTGGCCAACGACTTTGATCGTCTTTTTCATCATTTCACCGTGTGGCGAAGAGTCACCCGAGAATTCAGACCACTTAATCAATTGATCGCCTCGACCAATAACTGCCATATGCCGAATACTGGTATCTAGATAAACCTGAAACTTTTCCTTATTTCCTGACTTAAAAATGTGATCGAGAGCTTTTCCATAATCTCCCTTGTCCCAGAAATGCGTAGCAAGCTTTTCATGGATCTTCTTGCTTTCCTCTGGATCTCCAAAATCTTGCTGAGATAAGACCTGGTACACAATGTCATTGAATCTATAGATTCGATTAGCGCCCGAAGAAACGCTTACATAAAGACCATCTGTTGCTAACTTATTAATGTAACTCTCAGAGAAATCTTCTCCCAAAACTATCGCTGCAGTTTCTAGATCAAACTCTGACAGCAAAACCAATCTTGAAATCTTCGATCTGTTTTCTGCGTTGAGCGAGTTGATAGTTTCGAGTGCCAGTACCGAGATTGGACTCGAACCGGATTCAATTTCAAATTGTGAACTTTGATTTCCTCGTGCAATAGAGCGAGTAATCATCTGAACGGCTGCTGGCCAGCCCTCGCATTGATCAACCAACCTCAATGAGTTTGCGTCGAGCTGTTGGAGACCGTTTAACTCAGCAACCTTTGAAACCTCTTGCTCTGAAAACCTTAAGTCTTGACTCGTGATCAAACTAAGATTTCCGAGGCTTGCATATCGAGCAAGAGATGTTGCTGGTGTCATTCTTCGAACGATGATGAGATGCACATTGTTTGGAAGAAAATCAATGAGGGCTTGAGCTACTGAAGTAACTTCTGGGCTATCCGCAGGCCCGTTATCGAGAACAAAGTTAAAGGCTTCTTTCAGATCTCCCGCTGCTCCAGTTAACTTCTTTACATTTAACAAAGGATTAGCACTTGGCTCATTTTCAAAATCAGATCCAAACTCTGGAAACTTCACCTGGATAGCAGCCAAGACATGAGCGAAAAATGTCTGAGTTGAATCGGCAGCATCCACACTGAGCCAAACCGTTGGCAGAGGCGAGTTTTCCGCCCATTGAGAAACAAGCGAACTCTTTCCATATCCGGCAGGGGCTGCCACAACGGTAACTCCAGGTAACCCTGTCTCAAAGAGGTGAAATAGGTGTTTTCGTGAAATGAAGTTAGCCGGGACCGCTGGTGCAAGTATGCGTGAGCGATCAATGGATGGGGTGATAACTTCCTTTGGGCTCATTACTTAAGGGTGAGGCTTGAGCGTGCCATAGGCAAGGGGACATCACCCCATTAGGGGTGATCTCTACAGGCGATTTAACCCACCCAATTCACAGCTTTTGAGAAAGGAAAATGGCGGCCGGG
>JBEAVJ010000053.1:0-9264 GCA_041160995.1 Actinomycetota bacterium
CGAAGCTTCTTTACATCTTCAGCTGTGTAGTTAGCCAATTTATGCCTCCGGTGTTGTTGGTGCTGGTGCTGATCCGTCGAGAATTTCCTTCTCCCAATCAGCCAATGGCTCGCCTGCAGCAACAGCTGCTGGTGCATCAGACTTTGCTTCTTCCTTTACATTTGCAGAACGTGCCTTGAGGCCAGCTGCAATCGCATCGGTGATAACGCGTGTGAGCAAGTCGATTGAACGGATTGCATCATCGTTACCAGGAATCTTGTAATCAACCTCATCTGGATCACAGTTTGTATCCAAGATTGCGATAACTGGAATACCAAGCTTCTTAGCTTCCTGAACCGCTAGGTGCTCCTTCTTTGTATCTACAACCCAAATTGCTGAAGGCAGCTTGGTCATGTTGCGGATACCATCAAGGTTCTTAAATAGTTTTTCGCGTTCGCGACGTAGAACAAGAAGCTCCTTCTTTGTTAGAAGTAGATCGTTCTTCTCTTCAAGAGCTTCAAGCTCCTTCAGGCGCTGAATACGCTTGTACACAGTTGGGAAGTTAGTAAGCATTCCGCCCAACCAACGCTCAGTCACTGTTGGCATTCCAACGCGTGCTGCGTGATTGATGATTGGCATGTGTGCTTGCGTGTGCTTGCTTCTTTGTTCCAACGAACAAAACATGGCCACCCTTAGCAACAGTGTCCTTAACAAACTCATACGCTGAGTCGATAAGTGCAAGTGATTGCTGGATGTCGATGATGTAGATGCCATTGCGCTTTGGGTTCCATCGACGAGTCTGGTGTCCGAAGTGGACTCCGCTGTCGAGGAGCTCTCGCATTGTTACAACTGCCATGACGGCATACTCCTTCTTAGGTTTCTCTGCGCAGCAGAAGAAAACCCGCTCGGTTTATGGCCAAACAATTTGTTTAGCCCGTCGCACTCGAAATCACCGACCACAATTTCTTGTGGACCGAGGTGGTTATGCCGACCGAAGTCTTGTGGACCGAGGTGGTTATGCCGACCGAAGTCGGTGAGTGCTGAGATGTCACCGATCCGAAGATCGATGCAGAGCAAATCCTACCTGAGCGTGAGCGTGGAAATTACCGCCCAATCAGGCGCAAAGCTCCCCAGGCGGTGATGCGTAGGACCGCTTCTAGCGCGATCATGAAGGACATTTTGCTGACTCCGTGGGCTCTTTCGATAAAGGTAATTGGAATTTCAGCAACCGATCCCCCGCGAGCTATCGCTCTGCGGGTCATCTCAATTTGGAAGCAGTACCCCTCGCTTCGAATTGTTGAGATCTCCATTTTTTTCACAAGTGCTGCTGTGTAGATGCGAAACCCTGATGTTGTGTCTTTGACCCCTAAAGAAAGTAAAAGATTTGCGTAAGTGTTTGCAGATTTTGAAAGGTACTCCCGGAACTTGCTCCAATTCGCAATTCCGCCATCTTCAACCCAGCGAGAACCGATAAGAAGATCTGCGTTTCCAATCCACTCCATCATTCTCTCAAGATCAGTAATCTGATGAGAACCATCTGCATCCATTTGAATGATGTAGGTGTATCCGCGATCAATTGCTAGTGAAAAGCCGGCGCGGTATGCACTTCCCAAACCCTGCTTGCCTTGACGTTCGATTACCTCGATGCCAAGCCCACGCACGATCTGTGCAGTTCCATCAGGTGAACCATCATCTATAACTACCACATCGCAATCTAAAGGTTTGAGTGCGATAAGAATCTCGCCAATACTTTCAGCCTCGTTGTAGGTAGGAATAACTACTAATGCAGATCTCATGCGCGTGGATGTGCCTGCTTGAAGGCTTTTTGTAAACGTTCAGTTGATACATGGGTGTAAATCTGAGTTGTGGCAAGTGATGCATGCCCCAAAATTTCCTGCACTGTACGCAAATCTGCACCGCCTTCTAATAAGTGCGTTGCGGCTGAGTGTCGCAGTGCATGGGGACCCATACGTTCAATTCCTTCAATCGCCTCAAGGGCGTTGTACACAACTGTACGCACTGTACGTTGATCGATGCGCTTTCCTCGCGCACCAAGGAAAACAGCATTTTCGGATTGCACATTCTTTACTGAATCCCGCCCATCCTTTAACCAAGCATTCAAAGCCTTCATCGCAGGGTTTCCCAACGGAATCGTGCGCTCTTTGTTTCCTTTACCCAAAACGCGAATTGTTTGTCGGTCATAATCGATGTCACTTAGATCTAGGCCACATAGTTCGGCCACACGAGCACCGGTTGCATACAAGAGTTCGACCATCGCAACATCACGCAACGAAATGGGGGTTTCTTCCTCTGCGGCACGGGTAGCAAGTGAATCCATCGCGGTCTTTGCATCGGCAATTTCTAAAACTTCAGGCAGTGTGCGATGCCCCTTAGGCGTTGCCAGCGTTGCTGCAACATCTTTAGCTAAATACTTGTTTTTAACCGCCCACTTTGTAAACAAGCGAACCGATACCGCTCTACGAGAAAGAGTTGTGCGCGCTCCCCCTTTGACCTGCTGATTAGCAAGCCATGAACGCAGATGTACCAGCTCTAGCTGCGAGATATCTGAAACACCAATACTTTCTAGGTGCGTTAGTAATGATTCAAGATCCCCAAGATATGCACGGATAGTGTGTACAGATAGTGAGCGTTCAACCTCTAAGTGGCGAGTAAAAGCTGCAATTAGCTTTTCATAATTTTCGCTCACGTAAACAGTTTACTCGGGCTTACGTCCCTGACGCATAAGGCCAAAGGTAACCGCATCTTCAAGGGCCATGGCAGATGCAGCGATAACGTTTTCATGCACACCTACGGTGTTCCATTCACCATTTCCATCGCTGGTTTCAACTAATACACGTGTAACCGCACCTGTTCCTAGTCGACCCTCAAGGATGCGAACCTTGTAATCTGTGAGTTCTAGTGTTGAAAGCTCTGGGTATAAAGCTGTAAGTCCAGTTCGTAGCGCGTTATCAAAGGCGTTGACCGGTCCATTTCCTTCACCATTGCAGGTGATTTCTTGTCCTCGTGCAGTCACCGTTACTTCAGCCTTAGTTGTAATTGTCTGATCAGCTGCGCGTTCAACTGATGTGACCCAGTGATTTATTGTGAAGAATGATGGACGCTTACCAGCGATCTCTTCATGTACCAATAATTCAAATGAAGCATCAGCGGCTTCAAAGGTAAATCCGCGAGATTCCATCTCTTTAACGCGATCAACGATGCGACCAATGAGCTCTTTGTCGCCACCAAGATCTACGCCAAGTTCTTGTGACTTAAGTTCAATAGATGCACGGCCAGCCATATCTGAAACAAGCATGCGCATATCGTTTCCAACTGATGATGGATCTTCATGTTGATACAGCGATGGATCTACCTTAATTGCGCTGGCATGCAATCCGGCCTTGTGTGCAAAGGCTGAAACACCTACATACGGTTGACGGCTACTAGGTGCAACATTTGTTACTTCAGCAACTGCGTGTGAAATTCTGAAGGCTTCTTGTAGAGCGTTTGGAGGAAGTACTAACTGCTTCTTCTTCAGCTCTAGATTTGCAATGATTGTGACGAGGTCGGCGTTTCCTGTTCGCTCGCCATATCCATTGAGTGTGCCCTGAACATGTGTGGCTCCTGCAGCAACAGCTGCCATTGAGTTTGCAACCGCACACCCCGTGTCATTGTGGCAATGGATACCTAAGCGAGCAGAGCTTGCAGTTAAAACATCATGAACAACTTGCGATAACTCATCAGGCAACATTCCACCGTTGGTATCGCACAAAGCAATTACATCTGCACCGGCTTCGGCCGCTACTCGTACAACTTCAAGTGCGTATGCACGATTACTGCGGTATCCATCAAAGAAGTGTTCTGCATCTAGGAAAACTCGCTGGCCTTCTTGGATTAAGTGGGAAACCGAGTCGCGAATCATCGCTAGGTTTTCATCCAAAGTTGTTTTCAATGCAAGATCAACATGGCGATCAAAAGCCTTTGCAACAAGGGTTACAGCAGGAGCTCCGCTATCGCGAAGTGCTCCCAGCAGTACATCATCTGCAGCTTTTGCATGAGGGCGACGCGTTGCACCGAATGCGACAAAGGTAGCGTTCTTGAGCTTTAACTCTTTTTTAGCCAAAGCAAAGAACTCTGTGTCCTTAGGGTTAGCTCCAGGCCAACCACCTTCGATAAAACCAACACCTAAATCATCAAGGTGGCGAGCAATGTTCATTTTGTCATGAACAGAAAGATTTAAACCCTCTTGCTGTGCACCATCGCGAAGGGTTGTGTCGTAGATATGAAATGAGTCATTAACTGGCATTACTTAACCGCACTCATCCAGTTGTGCTTATCTGCGATAGTGCCGTGTTGAATTCCTAACAAGTGATTACGAATCTGCATTGTGATTGTTCCTGGTTGCCCATCACCTGTGACCCACGTACCCATGGCACTCTTTGCTTGACCTACAGGAGAGACAACTGCAGCGGTTCCACATGCGAAAATTTCAGTGATCTCACCTGATGTGACACCATCGCGCCAATCATCAACGGAAAGCATTACCTCATCCACCTTGTATCCAAGATCTGCGGCAACCGACAAAATTGAATCGCGTGTAATACCTGGCAACAATGTTCCAGTTAACTTCGGAGTAATGACGGTTGCATCTGCGCCTTTACCCTTTACGAAGTAAAGGTTCATTCCGCCCATTTCCTCAACCCATTTACGCTCTTTTGCATCGATCCACACAACTTGATCGCAACCCTCTTTAGCTGCAGCTTTTTGTGCAACTAGCGATGCTGCGTAATTTCCGCCGCACTTTGCTTCACCTGTTCCGCCTTGAACCGCACGAACATACTCAGTTGAAATCCAGACAGAAACTGCCTTTGAAGGGTCAAAGTAAGCACCGGCTGGCGTTGCAATAAGAAGGTATGTGGCCTTATTTGTTGGACGAACTCCAAGCCCAACTTCGGTAGCGATCATAAATGGACGGATATACAGCGACTCTCCGACCTTACTTGGAACCCAACCGCCATCCTGCTTGACCAGTGCTTCAACCGTTTCCATGAAAAGTTCAACTGGCATTTCAGGTAGCGCTAAACGTCGTGCCGAATTAATAAATCTTTGTGCATTTGCAGTTGGGCGAAACAGTGCAATAGATCCATCGGGTTGGCGATACGCCTTCATACCTTCAAAAATCTCTTGCCCATAATGAAAAACCGCGGTTGCTGGATCTAAAGAGATTGGACCGTATGGCATGAGATGAGGTTCTCCCCAACCATCTTTTTCACTCCACTCGCACATCACCATGTGATCGGTGTAGTACTTACCAAAACCACCTTCAGCAACTAGCGCATCACGCGTAGCAGCATCTTTAGCGTTGGGGTTGAGAGTGATCTTCATGATTACAGTGCGCTTGCTAGCGCATCTCCAATTTCAGTAGTGCTGCGCTTCTTATCTCCACGAGCCAGAAGATCTGCAGCGACCGCCTTTTCAACATCGCGAGCTGCATCGTTGAGTCCGAGGTGATCAAGCATCATCGCAACTGACATTACTGTTGCAGTTGGGTCAGCTAAGTTCTTTCCCGCAATATCTGGTGCTGAACCGTGAACCGGCTCAAACATCGATGGGAACTTTCCAGTTGGATTGATATTGCCCGATGCGGCAAGACCGATTCCTCCGCAGATCGCTGCTGCGATGTCGGTGAGGATGTCTCCAAATAAGTTATCTGTAACAACAACATCAAAACGCTCTGGATTAGTGACAAAGAACATTGATGCAGCATCAACATGCAGGTAATCAGTTGTGATCGCTGGGTACTCCTTAGCAACCTCGTTAAAGGTACGAGTCCATGGGTACTCCTTAGCAACCTCGTTAAAGGTACGAGTCCATAAACCACCGGCACGTGTTAGAACATTGTTCTTATGTACCAAAGTTAACTTTTTGCGATCACGCTTTGAGGCTCGCTCAAATGCATCACGAATTACACGCTCTGCTCCACGTCGGGTATTAAGGCTTTCTTCCGTTGCGATTTCAGCATCGGTACCTTCAGCAAGTACTCCACCAGCGCCAACATATGGGCCTTCTGTGCCTTCGCGAACTACAACAAAATCAATTGGAGCTTTAGTTGCAAGAGGTCCGGTAACACCAGGCATTAATCGTGCCGGACGTAGGTTGATGTAATGATCAAATGCAAAACGAAGTTTTAGTAGAAGACCACGCTCTAGAACACCACTGGGAACAGTTGGGTCTCCAACCGCACCAAGCAAGATGACATCTGCTTTTGCGAGCTCTGCCAATGTTGCTTCAGGCAATACCTCACCTGTGCGATGCCAAAACGCTGCGCCAAGATCATAGGAAGTTTTCTTAAACTCCACTGAATACTTTTTTGCAACAACATCGAGAACCTTGAGGCCTTCACCAACAACCTCAGGGCCGATTCCATCGCCTGCAATGACAGCTAAATTAATTGTTCTCATTACCCCACCAAAGTTACAGAGCGAACTAATTCTGCTCCAGTTTCCTTCTTCACTGATGTAATGAGATCATCACTGATTTGTGAATCAACGGTAAGTGCCATCAACGCATTTCCGCCCGCTGCGCTGCGCGCAACCTGCATACCTGCAATGTTGATGCCAGCTTTTCCAAGTGCATTACCTACAGCGCCAACAACACCTGGCTTATCTGAGTAACGAAGGAACAAGAGATTTTCAGTTGGTGGAAGATCTAGATCAAAGCCATCAATTGCAATGATCTTTTCAACCTTGCGAATCCCCATCAAGGTTCCATCAACTGTGACAATCTTTCCATCGGCAAGTGCTGCGCGAAGTGAAATCATGCTGCGGAACTCAGGGCTTTCTGGATCAGTTGTTACCGATGATGTAACTCCACGCTCTGCAGCCAAAGCTGGTGCGTTTACGTAGGTGACATCCAATAATCCGCAGCCAAGCAGAGCACCCTTGAGTGCACTCGTTGCCAGAATTGATGAGTCATGTTCAGAGATATCGCCCTTAACAGTTAAGTCCATACTTACTGGAGCTTCACCTGCAATTGCGGTTGCGATCTGAGCCATCTTTTCAACCAAAGGCAGACTTGGGCGAATCTCTTCGTGAATCGCTCCACCCTTTACATTGACCGCATCAGGAACGAGCTCTCCCGCAAGTGCTTTACGCACTGAAACCGCGACAGCAATACCTGCACGCTCTTGCGCTTCATCGGTTGATGCACCCAGGTGAGGTGTTGCGACTACTTGATCCAAAGTGAATAGTGGTGAGTCTGTGCATGGTTCCGTTGAGAACACATCAAGACCTGCACCTGCCACACGACCTTCGGTGATTGCATCAAACAATGCAGCCTCATCAAGTACGCCACCACGTGCAGCGTTAATGATGCGCACAGTTGGCTTAACCTTCTTGAGCGCTTCAACGCCAATAAGGTTTGCAGTTTCCTTTGTCTTTGGAAGATGGATAGTGATGAAATCTGAAACCTTAAGAAGTTCATCGAGTTCAACTAGGCGAACACCGAGTTGTGCAGCACGTGCTGGCTGTAGATACGGATCGTAAGCAACTACATCCATTCCAAATGCCTGCATACGGTGTGCAACTAACTGACCAATACGCCCAAAGCCAACGATTCCAAGGGTCTTTTCAAAGATCTCAGCGCCTGTGTACTTTGAACGAGCCCACTTTCCATTACGCAATGCTGCGTGTGCTGGAGAAACAAAGCGAGCAGATGCCATCAGCAATGCAATAGCAAGCTCTGCCGCAGAAACAATGTTTGAAGTTGGAGCGTTAACAACCATGACACCTGCAGCGGTTGCTGCAGGAATATCTACGTTATCTAAACCAACACCTGCGCGAGCAATAACCTTTAATCCCTTTGCTGCTGCGATCGCTTCTGCATCCATCTTGGTTGCAGAACGAATCAAAACCGCGTCAACACCCTTTGCTAAAGCTGCGAGAAGCTCTGCACGGTTTGCACCATCGCAATTCACAACTTCAAAATCAGGGCCAAGAGCTTCAAGTGTTGCAGGGCTGAGCTCTTCAGCGATTAAAACAATAGGTTTAGCCACGCGCTGCGCTGCCTTCCTTGTAATCGTCACCCTTTGACTGCTTCTCAATTGGATGAGTCTCACCCTTTGCGCGAAGTGCCTTAAATTCAACTCCGCCAGCCTCTTGGTCATCGATGAAACGCTTTGCAAATGCTCCACTTTGGATATCTGCAAGAACCGCCTTCATGTTTTCCTTTACACGTGGATCAATAACGCGTGGGCCTGAAACATAATCACCAAACTCTGCTGTGTCAGAAACTGACCAACGCTGCTTTGCGATTCCACCTTCATACATAAGGTCAACGATCAACTTAAGCTCGTGCAAGCACTCGAAGTATGCAACCTCTGGCTGGTATCCAGCTTCAGTCAGTGTTTCGAATCCATACATAACTAGCTGTGATGCACCGCCACAAAGAACTGATTGTTCACCAAATAGATCTGTCTCTGTCTCTTCGGTAAATGTTGTGAGGATTCCACCTGCGCGAAGTCCGCCAATTGCCTTTGCGTATGAAAGTGTCAATGGCCATGCATTTCCTGTTGAATCTTGTTCAACAGCAACAATTACTGGAACTCCACGACCTGCTGCGTACTCGCGACGCACAAGGTGTCCTGGACCCTTTGGCGCAACCATGCACACATCAACTGATGCAGATGGCTTGATGTAACCAAAACGGATGTTGAAACCATGTCCGAAGAACAGCGCATCGCCATCCTTGAGGTTAGGAAGGATTGATTCAGTGTAAATGTGGCGCTGCAAGTGATCTGGCGCCAAAATCATGATGACAGTTGATTCCTTAACAGCTTCAGCAACACTTACAACGCGCAGACCTTCAGCCTCTGCCTTTGCTCGTGATGGTGAGCCATCCTTGAGACCAACTCGAACATCGACACCACTGTCGCGCAGGTTAAGTGCGTGTGCATGTCCTTGTGAGCCGTAACCGATGATCGCGACTTTGCGACCTTGGATGATCGATAGATCAGCATCCTCTTCGTGATACATCGTTGCTGCCACGGTAGTTGGTTTTAGTTTTGGTAATCAGCCTGACCGCTGTCAGCGGTAGGAATACTTTGAGTGCTAAGGGTACGGTCTGCAAGCGAGCCGCTGCCACGTTCGATCGCGACTAAGCCTGATTGAGCTAATTCACGGATGCCAAAACGCTCAAGAGCGTTAAGTAGATCACTGATTTTGGCGGCATCACCCGTTGCCTCAATTGTCATGTAATCAGCGCCCTCATCAACAATTGATGCACCGT
>JBEAVJ010000054.1:0-6525 GCA_041160995.1 Actinomycetota bacterium
TTCTTGTAGCGGCTCATCTACCTCTACTAAATAATCAATCTCGCTCTCGTAAATCTGCGCATCGCCATAGGTGTATGGCATTTGCTTATTGGATTGAGCAATGACCAATCCCCCATGTGCACGTGCTGTTTCAATTGCTCGGGGCAAAATGTTTACTTCGGTACCAAGACTTACCGTGTCAAAGCGTTGTTGAGATGTATGAATGAAAACTACATCGGGACGGTAGAAGTTGCGGATCAAAACTGGCAAAAGCGAGAGACGAGATGGGATGTACTCAAGTCGCGGGTGGTTGCGCATTGCGGGTCCCACAAAAGCGGTTTCATATGTCACGCCTTCTCGATCTGGAATTCCAGTCCCGTGGGCGTTGAGCATATGAAGTTTGAACTCTGGAATTACTTCATCAGCAATCGCTAACAAGGTGCGAGGGGTCGAGAAGTTTCCTGAAGCGATGATTCGTGGATTACTAGGAAGATTGGCGAGAATGCTCTTTAACTGTTCTGTATTAATCACTCGCATGCATGAAATCTATCGCTTTAGACAAAACAAAAATCTCCCTTCTCGCACATTTGCTGTGTGAGAAGAGAGATATCAGTGGTAGCCCCGAAGGGATTCGAACCCTCGTAGCTGGCTTGAGAAGCCAGAGTCCTAGGCCGCTAGACGACGGGGCCCTAGTATTTTCAAAAATGATCGCCTTCGGCTTTCATTTTCTTATTAAGTTGTAGTTCTGTACTGCGCTGGGGTACCAGGACTCGAACCTAGACTTACTGAACCAGAATCAGCAGGGCTGCCAATTACCCCATACCCCAAGGCTGTGGAGCCTTGTACTGCAATGGCAAAGAATACCAGCGGTTTTAGAGCGCCAATCCCGCGTTAATGCGCAGTAAACAGGCCTCTTTACCCAGTAATTCCATTGATTCAAATAGTGGTGGCGAGATCGTGCTGCCGGTGGTCGCAATACGTAGCGCGGTAAAGGCGATACGTGGCTTCAGCGCCATCTCTTCAATTAAGGATGCACGAAGTACAGCTTCGATATTTGTATGAGTCCACTCAGAAACTGTTTCTAGCTCCTTTACTGAACGCTTCAAAATCTCCTTCGATCCATCATCGGTGATCTTTGAAACTGATTCGGTATCTACCGCAAAGTTCTTGGTGAACAAGAACTTGAGCATCTTTGGAACCTCATTGAGCATGATGATGCGCTCTTGAATCAAAGGCAAAGCCTTTTTAACAAGATCAATCTCGGCAGCTGTACCGGTAATGACATCAGCCTTGGTTAAGAATGGAAGAGACCACGTGAGGAACTCATCTAGTGTCAATGCGCGGATCTTGTCACCATTGATAGCTTCCAGCTTCTTCATATCAAAGCGTGCAGGTGATGAGTGAACCTTCTCAACTGTAAACATCTCTGTCAGCTGCTTCATCGTGATGTTCTCAAGATCATCTCCTGGGGACCAACCAAGAAGTGCAAGGTAGTTACAGATCGCCTCTGGCAAGAAGCCCATCTCGCGATACCACGCGATTGAAACCTCTCCGTTGCGCTTTGAAAGCTTTGCATTGTCCTGACCCATAACAAATGGAAGGTGTGCAAAAACTGGGTAATCCTCAAGCTTTACACCCATCGCTTGGTACACGCGAATCTGGCGAGGAGTTGATGACAGTAGATCTTCTCCACGTAATACGTGGGTGACCTTCATCAAGATGTCATCGACCGCAACAGCAAGTGTGTACAGAGGTGAACCATCGGCACGGACCAAGACAAAGTCAGGAACAAAGTTGTGATCAAAGGTCACATCGCCACGGATTAAATCGGTAAAGGTGCCTTATAAGCAGCAATCTGCGCCTCAGTTAGATCGCGGCAATGACCGTTGTAACCAGGTGCAACGTTGGCTTTGCGTTGTGCTTCACGAACAGCTTCTAACTCATCAGGTGAGCAGTAGCAGTGGTAAGCATCCTTTTGATCAAGAAACTTTTGCGCCCACTCCGCATAAATATCTAAACGTTGCGATTGAAGGTATGGACCATTATCGCCACCGACCTCTGGGCCCTCATCCCAATCAAGGCCTAGCCACTTCAAAGTATCAATAGCTGCGTTGATGTACTCATCTGTAACGCGGGTTGTATCTGTATCTTCGATACGGAATAAGAATGTTCCGCCTGTGTGACGGGCATATGCCCAATCAAAGAGCGCGGTACGGATATTTCCAACATGCAGATCTCCAGTAGGAGATGGCGCGAAGCGAACCTTTACTTTCTTACTCATTACTTTGCACTCACTTTGTTAGTTAGTTCGCCGAGACCTTCAATAGCCATCGTTGCCTTTTCGCCAGCAACCATTGGACCAATACCAGCAGGGGTTCCGGTCAAGATGATGTCACCTGGCAATAGGGTCATAACGCGAGAAACAAAGTTAACAATTGTTGGAACATCAAAGATCATGTCGCTGATCTGAGCAGATTGCTTAACCTCACCGGCAATTGTCGCGGTGATCTTTTGGGTACCAGGAATGAAATCTGTATCAATCCATGGACCAATTGGGCAGAAGGTGTCAAAGCCCTTGGCGCGAGTCCACTGGCCATCCTTCTTTTGAATATCGCGTGCAGTTACATCGTTAGCGATTGTGTATCCAAAGATCACATCGTTAACACGTTCTACTGGAACATCTTTGCAAATTCTTCCGATCACAATTGCAAGCTCTGCTTCATGATCAATTCGCTCCGACATATCTGGCCACACGATTGTGTCATTTGGACCGATAACAGATGTGTTTGGCTTTAAGAAAATGATTGGTTCATCAGGCACCACTCCGCCCATTTCAGCGGCGTGATCGGCGTAGTTCTTGCCCACACAAACAACCTTTGACCGAGGAATGATTGGCGCTAATAGGCGAACCTTGTTGAGTTCAATCTTTGCTGCAGTCTTCTGGATCCCTGAATAAATCGGATCTCCGCTAATGATGCTGATAGTTGCATCATCCTCAAGGACTCCGAAGAGGGGGTCTTGGCCTAAGCCAGCGTCAGGACCAGGGGTAAATCGAACAATGCGCATTGTTCAATTCTATCGTTACTCGGCGTCCTCAATCTCTTCTTCGAGCCGTTCAACCAAGACTGATGAGATTCTGCGACGACGGCCTTGTGGGCGCTCTGAAGTGATTGCCCAGCCTTCCCATGAGATTGTCGATCCAGCGATAGGTACGCGGCCCAACTTCTGTGCCATCAAACCACCAACGCTATCGATATCTTCATAATCGCTTTTTTCAATTTCAATCTTGAGTTCATCAGCTAGATCTTCAATGTGCAAAGAGGCTTTTGCGCGAGCTCTATCTTCAGAGAGCCAGGTGAACTCTTCTTCGCCATCATCAAACTCATCTTCAATTTCGCCAACGATCTCTTCAATAATGTCTTCAATAGTGATGATTCCAGCGGTTCCACCGTATTCATCGACAACGATCGCCAAGTGAATCTGATTCTTCTGCATCTCTTTTAGTAGATCATCAGCCATCTTGATTTCAGGAACAAAGTTGGCAGGGCGCATATGCTTTTCAATAGTCTCGCTTTGCTCCGCCTCGTGGTGATCAAGAACGCGCTTTGCTAAATCCTTTACATACACAATTCCAACGATGTTATCGATGCTGTCACCGATAACTGGAATACGTGAGTAACCACTTCGAAGTGCCAGTGATAGACCCTGGCGTAGCGTCTTATCCTTTTCCACCCACACCATGTCGGTGCGTGGAACCATGAGTTCGCGAACAAGGGTGTCACCCAGTTCAAATACAGAGTGAATCATCTCGTGCTCATCTGATTCCACTAAGCCACGTTCATGCGCCTGGTCTACAAGGTCGCGAAGCTCTGCTTCCGATGTAAATGGGCCAGAGCGAAATCCTTTACCTGGTGTCAAAGCATTTCCAACAGAGATAAGAATCTTTGTAACTGGGCCCAATAAGAAAGCCATGCCGTAAGCCACGATGATTCCGTAACGTGCGTACTTATGAGGTTGCTGCTTACCTAATGTGCGAGGACCAACGCCTACTACAACATAGGAAAGCACAACCATGATTGCAACGGTAAGAGCCATCGCTTGCGCCGATGAGTAATTGCGCAGCAAGATAACGGCAAGCAGAACTGTTGCGGTGAATTCGCACAGCTTACGAACCAGCAGAATCACATTGAGATAGCGGGCAGGCTGTGCGCTGTATTTGCGCAACAACGCTCCCCCGCGCTTACCTTCAAGCTCATCAATAACAACACGAGAAATAGAGGTCAGCGCTGATTCGCTTGCTGCAAGAAACCCCGCAAATACAAGCAGAAGAATGATGCTAACTATTGCTATCGGACTCATGATCTCTTTTCCCAGTCGGTAACGATTTTTTCCTGTAGTTCAAACATGATTTTCTCATCTGCTTTATCGGCATGGTCGTAGCCAATAATGTGGAGCAATCCATGTGTAGCCAAGATATAAATCTCATGCTCTGTGGAATGTCCTTGAGTTAGGGCTTGTGCAGCAGCAACTACAGGGCTAATAACGATGTCGCCTAAGGTCACCACTTCACCTGACTCTTCTGGCATATCCATAGGAAATGAGAGAACATCGGTAGTTCCTGGCTCATCCATCCATTTGATGTGCAGTTCGGTCATGTAATCATCCTCAACAAAGGAGATATTCAAATCGCACTCAGGGTTAAGTTCTAACGCATTTAATGCGTGTGTCATCAGGGAGACCATTTCAGCGGTTGGAACTAGCTGCCCTGAAGTATTAGTAACTTCAATTGTCATTTATTTCCGAATCGGACGCAATGCTTGTCGTTGTTCATCAAATCTGTCATATGCCTTAACGATGTCGCCAATTAAACGATGGCGCACAACATCCTCTGCGGTGAGTTCAAGGAAGGCAATGTCATCAATATCTTTCAAGATATCTCTCACTACGCGAAGACCTGAGTTCTGACCATTGGGAAGATCGATCTGAGTTATGTCTCCTGTAACAACCATCTTGGAACCAAAGCCCAGACGGGTTAAAAACATCTTCATTTGCTCAGGTGTTGTGTTTTGAGCTTCATCTAAAATTACAAATGCATCATTTAATGTACGTCCACGCATGTAAGCAAGAGGTGCAACCTCAATCACTCCTGATTGCATAAGGCGTGGAATTGAATCGATATCGATCATGTCGTGCAGAGCATCAAACAATGGGCGCAAATAAGGATCGATCTTCTCGCTCAATGTTCCAGGTAAGAAACCAAGGTGCTCCCCTGCTTCAACCGCAGGACGGGTCAAGATAATTCTGTTGATCTTCTTTGCATTCAGGGCAGCAACCGCCATCGCCATTGCAAGATAGGTCTTACCTGTTCCTGCTGGACCAATACCAAAGGTGATTGTGTGATCTTCAATCGCATCCACGTAGCGCTTCTGGTTTGCAGTCTTTGGACGAATTGTTCGACCTCGGTTGCTCACAATATTGAGTGACATGACCTCGGCTGGATGATCTACCGGCTTGTGCTCCAGCATCTCAATTGCACGGGTAACGGCATCAACATTCAAAATATTGCCGCTACGAATAACAATCATGAGCTCGTTAAATAGGTTCTCTAACTTTGCACAATCTGCATGAGGGCCGCGAAGAGTTATTTCATTTCCACGAACGGTGATGTTGACCGAAGGGAATGCCGCTTCGATTGTTCGTAGATTGTCATCATGCGGACCAACGACAGCAACCATCGGGATGGCGTTTGGTACGGTGATTAGCGTTCGCTCCATATGAGGGTAAATCTATCTTTAACCGGGTGGCCATGCCATGGGACGGCCGCCCAATAGATGCAGGTGAGCGTGGAAAACACTCTGACCAGCATCGATACCGGTGTTAAAGATGGTTCGATACCCGTTGAGACCACGTTCTGAGGCGATCTGGTCCGCCGCCAAGAAAAGGTCAGCTGTAATGGTCGCACTATTGCGAGCAACCCCTGCTGCGTTTTCAGTATGCAAGGTAGGTATCAATAAAACATGTGTTGGTGCCTGTGGGTTCAAATCATTAAAGGCAATAACATTCAGCGACCTGAAAACTATATCGGCTGGGGTCGTACCAAGAATTATCGTACAGAAGATGCAGTTGGGATCTAAGGCCACGTAATTACCATACCTTCAAAAGTGCAGAAACTGCTGAAACCGCTGCGATTCCAGCATGAGCCGAACGCAAAATTGGGCGACCCATCAAAGCAACCTTGGCACCTGCATCTTCAAACGCTGAAAGCTCTTCATCAGTGATTCCGCCTTCGGGTCCAATAATGATCAAAAGGTTTTGCACATTGTGAGAAGAAATTTGATCTGAGAGTTTGTGTGTAGCACTTTCATGGAAAACAATTGCTAGATCGCTTAACTTGATTGCTTCGCAGATTTGCGCCGTTGTTGCAAGATCCAAAACGTGTGGAATTCTGAAGCGACGAGATTGCTTGCTAGCTTCGCGCGCGGTGATTGCAAATTTATCGGTGCCTTTACCAATACTGCGGCTGGCAGCCCAGGGGACAATTCGATC
>JBEAVJ010000055.1:0-5103 GCA_041160995.1 Actinomycetota bacterium
CAGCAAAACCAATGATTCCGTAGGCGGCCAGCATAGGAAGCTGCTTTTTAGAGGCTTTAAGGGATGGTCTGGCGATAACCAAGGTGATGGTCAGCAAGATTATGAATGCACCAATAGATCGCACCTGCGCCAAACGAAATGGCGAGATGTGTTCTAAAACAACGGTCGAGATAACCCCGTTAAAGGCGAAAACGAGCGCGCCCATAACAAGGTAAAACTCACCGCGGTGCTTTGTAAGCATCCGAGAAGGTTACATCACAAAGTTAGAAAGCTGATTCAGGCCTAAAACGCTGATTCTGGCAACTCCATGATTGATCCATCAGTTCCTTCGACGATCTTACGATCTGCGGTGATGTGGCAGATTGTTGTGAACGAAGAACTTAGCTGCTGCAACTTTGCCGGTGTAGAAATCTGTGTCCTTACCAGCGTTAGGTAGCTTCTCTGCAGCGATATCTGCCTGACGTAGCAACAACCACGATGTAATGATGTCGCCAACCGCCATTAAGCAGCGTGAAGAGTTAAGACCAACCTTGTAGATGTTAACTGGATCTGTCTGTGACTCCATTGCATGTCCTACAAGAACCGCAACGATTCCATTCAAATCGCCCAGTGCCTTAAGCAGCATCTGCTTCTCATCAGCATGTGCGCCACCAGCCTCTGCAAACTTCTGAATCTCTTTACCTAGTAGACCAAGTGCACGTCCACCATCCTTAACAACCTTACGGAAGAAGAAATCCAAACCTTGAATCGCAGTTGTACCTTCATACAAGGTGTCGATCTTTGCATCACGTACATACTGTTCTAGTGGCCAATCGCGAGTAAAACCTGCTCCACCAAATGTTTGTAGCGATTCTGTTCCAAGAAGTGTCCAAGACTTTTCTGATCCATAACCCTTAACAACCGGAAGCAAGAGATCATTCAATCTCTCCATATCTTCTGCACGCTCTTTGTCGCCAGCTTGAACCGCAAGTTCAATCTCATCTTGAATTGATGCGGTGTACAAAACAAGTGCACGCATTCCTTCGCTATAAGACTTCTGAACCATCAGTGAACGACGCACATCTGGGTGCTTAATAATGGTGACACGTGGTGAAGCCTTGTCATTCATTACCTTCATATCGCCGCCCTGCACGCGCTCCTTTGCATAAGCCAACGCCTGCATGTAACCAGCTGAAAGTGTTGCAATCGCCTTTGTTCCCACCATCATGCGAGCAAACTCGATGACCTTAAACATCTGTGCAATACCTTCATGGACATCACCTAGCAAGTAACCAACTGCAGGCTCTTTCTCGCCCAAGTTAACTTCGCAAGTTGCTGAAACATTAAGTCCCATCTTGTCTTCAAGTGAGGTGACATAAACGCCGTTGCGCTTGCCCATCTCGCCTGTTTCAAAATCAAACATGAACTTAGGGATAAGGAATAGTGAAAGACCCTTAGTTCCTGGTCCGCCACCTTCGCGACGAGCAAGTACAAAGTGAATAACATTGTCGTAGAAATCAGCATCACCTGATGTGATGTAACGCTTTGTTCCGGTGATGTGCCATGTTCCATCAGCTTGCTGCACAGCCTTTGTGCGTCCTGCACCAACATCTGAACCTGCATCAGGCTCTGTTAGCTGCATCGTTGCACCCCAGTGCTTTTCAACCATGTGCTTTGCAATCTTCTTCTGCTCATCTGTTCCAAGAACATATGCAACCTGCGCAAATGCATAACCAGATGCGTAGATGTGAATCGCAGGGTTTGAACCCAACACCATTTCAGCGATCGCCCAACGAACTGATGGAGGAATCTTCATTCCACCTAAATCAACTGGTGCATCAACACGCCACCACTCGCCATCAACGTATGCCTTGTATGACTTCTTAAAACTTTCAGGCAGTGTGACATTTCCAGTTTCCTTGTTAAGGATCGCACCAACGCGATCGCCTTCAACAAAGGATGCGGCCAAATCGTTTTCACATAAACGCTTTACCTCTTCAAGCATTCCCATCGATGTATCGCGATCAACTTCACCGTATGGAGCTGTGCCCATAACTTTGTCGCGACCCAAGAGGTCAAAGAGGCAGAATTCAATGTCACGGAGGTTTGCTTTGTAATGGCTCATGGCGTAATCGTCCTACCCGCCAGTAACTTACGCAACCCTATTTGAGCGTGAGTTTTCAGGGCTGGGCTCGTATAGGCTCACGCCCGTGTTACTTAGCGATCGCGATATCCGCGCAGAGATAGCAGCTGGCCGAGTCGGCTGCGAGCCCTTCCATGAGGCGATGATCCAGCCATCATCAGTAGATGTGCGCCTGGACAAGTTCTTCCGTGTTTTTGAAAACCATAAGTACAGCGTCATCGATCCATCGATTGAACAACCAGAGCTAACCCGCGAGGTTGTAGCCGATGGCGATGAACCATTTATCTTGCACCCAGGTGAGTTTGTTTTGGCCAGTACTTATGAGGTCATCACACTTCCCGATGACATCGCAGGCCGTCTAGAAGGAAAGTCATCTCTTGGTCGTCTTGGATTGCTCACACACAGCACCGCAGGCTTTATCGATCCAGGCTTCAGCGGTCACATCACCCTGGAGCTTTCCAATGTTGCCAACCTGCCAGTGAAGTTATTTGCTGGAATGAAGATCGGCCAATTGTGTCTCATCAAACTCTCATCTCCCGCTGAGCATCCTTACGGCAGCGAGAAGTATGGTTCACGTTATCAAGGACAGCGCGGCCCAACACCAAGCCGTTCATTCCTTAACTTCCACCGATCCAAGATCAACTAGCGTCGGAATAAACCGACGGAAAGCGCGGTTTAATTAGGTATGGAAATCATCATTGTTGTAGCAGTTGTTGCACTTATCGCTGTCTTCTTTATCTCTCAATACAACCGCCTGATTCGCCTTAACATCACAGTTGATGAAGCATGGGCGCAGATCGAGGTACAACTTAAGCGTCGTGCAGATTTAATCCCTAACCTGGTTGAAACAGTTAAGGGATATGCAAAGCATGAGCAATCAACCTTTGATGCAGTTGTTACTGCACGTGCAAAGGCAACAACAGCATCAACAGTTGCAGATACCGCAGCAGCTGATGGAATGCTGACCCAAGCGCTACGTGGCTTGCTCGCAGTTGCAGAGGCTTATCCAGATCTCAAGGCATCGGCAAACTTCATGTCATTACAAGAAGAGCTTGCAACAACTGAGAACAAGGTTGCATTCTCACGTCAGTTCTACAATGACAATGTGCGCTCGCTTAACACCGCTGTGAAAACCATCCCGAGCAGCTTCTTTGCAGGGTTTGCAAAGGTTTCAGAGCGCGAGTTTTATGAGGTTGAAGATCCACAAGATCGCAACGTTCCAAACGTTTCCTTTAACTAACAATGAACTTTAGAACGATGCAAGCGGCTAATCGCCGCAAAACAATTGGTCTGCTCATGGGTATGGGTGCATTGATGTGGGTTGTTGTCTATGCCGCAATGACCTACTTTGGTGGAACCGGTGCCGGCATTGTTCCGATTGCAGTTGGTATCTCATTAATTTCAGTGTGGGGCGCTTACTACGGCTCTGACAAATTAGTTCTGACAATGACAGGTGCCAAGTTGATTCAAGAATCTGACAACCCTAAGTTGTTTGATTTGATTCAGGAGATAACAATCGCATCAGGATTACCAATGCCAAAGGTTGCTGTTGTTATTGATGATGCGCCAAATGCTTTTGCAACAGGGCGAAACCCAGAGCATGCGCTGATCGCATTTACAACTGGAATCTTGGATGTCATGGATCGCGATCAACTGCAAGGTGTAATCGCTCATGAGCTTGCACATGTTGCTAACCGAGACACCTTGGTGAGCGCAGTTGCTGCAACTACAGCCGGAGCGATTGCAATTGTTTCCGATGTCTTGGCCCGCATGATGTTCTTTGGCGGTCGCCGCGATAACAACAACAATGCCAACCCAATCGCGCTGCTGCTATCCCTTGTCATTTTGATCTTGGCACCACTTGCAGCGGTAATGTTGAAATCTGCAATCTCACGCAAACGTGAATCCTTAGCTGATGCGACCGCGGTTTCCTTTACCCGTAACCCGGCAGGTCTGCGTTCGGCACTTGAAGTTCTAGCCGCCGATTCAACCGTTGTTCAACAACGATCTACAGCGGTTGCACATATTTGGATTGAATCTCCATTGGATGCAAAATCAGTATCCAAGATGTTCTCTACCCATCCACCAATTCAAGAACGTATCGCTGTTTTGAAATCTATGGAGAGTCTGGGTTAGTTATTAAATCGCAGCGTAAAAGCTGCACCTTTTCCAAGCTCAGATTCAACAGTTACATCGCCCCCGTGAGCGCGCATAACGGCATCAACAATTGAAAGCCCTAAACCGCTGCCATCCTTGCTGTTGCGTTGGCGTGATGCATCAACCCGATAGAAACGCTCAAAGATTCGTGCTTGATCCTCTGCCGATAACCCTGGGCCGTTATCTGCAATGGTGACAAGGGAATCAGCCCCATCCTTTGAAACTGAAACCTTAATCGCTGTACCTGCAGGAGTATGTGCACGTGCATTAGCTAAAAGATTTGTAACTACCTGATAAATCTTGTCTGCATCGCCCTTTGTAACAACTCCAGTTGCAATACTTGTTGTGATTGTGTGATCAGGGCCTGCAGCTTGTGCCGATGTAACCGCCTCTTGCACCAGCTCACCCAAGTTCACATCTGAAATCACCAACTCACGTGATTGATCCATCCGTGCAAGCATTAAGAGATCTTCTACTAAATAACCCATGCGCATTGACTCTTTTTCAATACGCGCAATTAACTCATTAGTTTTTTCACCATCAGGAACCGCGCCTTGTCGGTGTAGCTCTGCAAAACCACGAATCGCAGTTAACGGTGTGCGCAGCTCATGGCTGGCATCGGCGACAAAGCGACGCAACTTATCCTCGCTCTGCATGCGAGCATCAAATGCCTCTTCAATACGGGAAAGCATTGTGTTGAGTGAGGTACTCAAGCGACCAACTTCAGTGTCTGGTTCAAAGTTATCAAGACGAGCAGATAGATCACCGGCAGCGATTTTTTCTGCGGTTTCTTCAATCTTTTCTAGCGGTCTCATACCAACCTT
>JBEAVJ010000056.1:0-6712 GCA_041160995.1 Actinomycetota bacterium
GATCAGCATGGAACAGCGATTGTTGTATTAGCCGCTCTTCGTAACGCTCTTCGCTTAGTGAAGAAGGATCTAAAGGACACCACAATTGTTCTTAGCGGTGCTGGAGCTGCAGGAACAGCTATTGCTCGTTTGTTGGTTCGCAGCGGTGCGGTAAACATTATTGGTTTTGATAAAGATGGCGTCATCTGCAAATCAACCCCAAACCTTGGTGATGAGATGCGCACCTGGTTTATTGATAACTGCAATCCAACTGATTTCCGTGGAAATATTTCTGAAGCGATGAAGGATGCTGACATCTTTATTGGCGTTAGCGCTCCAAATGTTCTTACTGAAGCCGATGTTGCATCGATGGCACCAAAATCAATCATCTTTGCCTTAGCTAATCCAGATCCTGAGATTGATCCTGTGATTTCACGTAAGTACGCAGCTGTTGTAGCAACAGGCCGTAGCGATCAACCAAACCAAATTAACAACGTTCTTGCATTCCCAGGAATCTTCCGTGGTTTGCTAGATGCAAATGCTCACAAGATTTCAGATGAAATGTTGGTTGCTGCAGCTGAGGCGATTGCAGATTGTGTGTCACCTGAGCAGCTCAATGCATCCTTTATTGTGCCCAGTGTCTTTGATGCCAATGTGGTAAAGGCAGTGGCGGCGGCGGTTAAGAAGTCAGTGTGATTGAGTTAGCGGCAACATTTGATGAGCAGTTTGCTTCCATCGCCCCTATCTTTGTTTATCTTCTAGCTGGTGGAATTGTCTTTGCCCAAACAGCCTTTTTGCCAGCCTTTTTCCTACCTGGAAGCTCAGTTCTTTTCAGCGCTGGACTAGTTGCTTCAACAGGTAAAGATGTAGTCATCTTCAACGTGGCAATTGTAATTTTCTTTGCTGCGGCTAGCGGTAATCAGGTTGGTTTCGCGCTTGGCCGAAAGATCGGCAGACCTTTGCTCGATAAGTACAAGGGTCCAAAGATTCAAAAGATAGTCCAACGCTCTGAAACCTTTTATAAGCGAAATGGGTGGTGGTCAGTTTTTGCCGCACGTTTTATTCCTTGGGTACGAACCTTCGTTCCTACGATAGCTGGTGCTTCAAAGATGAATTACTACAGCTTCTCATCTGCAAACTTACTGGGCGCACTAGTTTGGGGAGTTGGAATTACTTTAGCTGGTTACTACACAGCGACTTTGCCGTGGGTAGAAACATGGACTTATTCAATTGCCGCGTTCACAATTATTGCGTCGATTATCTTCGCACTCGTAGATTACTTACGCCACCGGCAACAACGCCCGCATACGTCATAACAATTCCTGTTACTAAGTAAGCACTAACACTTACACCTTCTGTAGGTGAGACAAGATCAATAACCAAAGAACCTACTAGTTGTCCTCCCACACTAAAAAGGGTGAAGGTCAATACGCCTAGATGCTGAACAATTGTTGAAGTAAAGAAGTAAAAGCAATGTAAATAACACCAATCACGCCTCCGGTATAGATCCACCATGGTCCACTTGGTAATGGCGATAACTCATTTCTTCCAAGGAGTATTCCAACAACAATCAAAATAACAAGGAAAGAAGTACCGGTGGCAAAGTTCAATAATGATGTTGTAAAACTTTGGTGGGAATACTCGTTGATTTGCCCATTAAGTGCACGTTGAACACCAACAATTGCACCAGCTATGCCGCCAGCAGTCACAGCAAGCATTGAAAGGTTATTTGCATCGATGCGATCCCACACTGAAACCAAGACCGCTAGAACAGTTAAAACCGCGGCCGATACGCGTCGTGGTGAGATTAACTTCTTCCCTCCACCAGTTAAGCCAATTCGATCAACTATCAGCGACATCGCCGTTTGCCCCGCAATCGATGCGACTGAGTAAATCGCTACTCCGATTAAGGGAACGATCTGGGTTTGAATCGCGACAAAGCTTCCACCGAGTGCGCCTGCAAACAGCTTCCATCGTGCAATCTCTTTGTTAGCGACAGCTCGACGTAGATTCTTGATTCCCTCCTTTATCTTTGAGTTAAAGAGGGTAATAACAAAGATAATTAGCAGGCCAGAACCAAAAGAGACAAGGGCTGCTTGCAGACCATTGTTGAGTCGATGAGAAAGTTCACCGTTGGCACGAGCTTGCAGCGCAATCATCGCCCCCGAAAGAGCTGCCAATAAATCTAAGCGCATGAAAAAATCCTAACTTAGCCTTCCAGAGAAAGAGTAACTTTGAGCCACTCCTCCTCTAATTTGGCGGCTTCCGTGCTCAATGAGGCAAGCTCTGAAGTGATTGCAATAAGCCGATCTGCATCAAAGGCCGCACTTTCTTGTTCGGCGGTTAAGGTTGCAATCGCAGAGTTGCACTTTTCAATCTGGCGTTCAAGGCGAACTAAATCTTTCTTTAATTGACGCTCTTCTGCTGCACTCGATGATTTCTTCTCTTTAACAGGGCCAGCTTGAGCCGCAAGAGCTTCGGCGCGTTGTTCAAGGTACTCATCTACGCCACGTGGCAGATCGCGAACTTTCTTATCTCCCAACAAACCAACAAAACGATCACAGACTCTTTCCAAAAAGTATCTATCGTGAGAAATAACAATCAATGTTCCGCCGTAACTATCTAGTAAATCCTCTAGCTCGGTTAGGGTTTCAATATCAAAATCATTTGTTGGCTCATCTAATAACAAAACATTTGGACTATCCATTAACAAGCGAGTTAACTGCAAGCGTCGCTTTTCTCCACCCGATAAGTCACCAACTGGTGTCCATTGTGATTCACGATCAAAACCAAGACGCTCACACAACTGAGATGCAGATAGCTCACGTCCGCCACCGATTTCCACGCGATTAGCAACCTTTTCTACCGCTTCCAGCACCCGCCAAGTTGGATCTAACTCATCAAGATGTTGAGTTAAGAAAGCCGCCTTAACGGTTACGCCAGTAACGAGTTTTCCAGCAGTTGGTGCAATCTCTCCAGTTAATGTCTTCATTAATGTTGTTTTGCCAGCACCATTAACTCCGACTATTCCGATGCGATCGCCAGGGCCAACATTCCAATAAAGATCATCGATTAACTCTTTATCACCAAGCTTTACCTGCACATGGTGGGCTTCATACACAGTTTTTCCCAGACGATTGAGGGCAAACTTCAATAGCTCACCTTGATCGCGTGGGGCGGGTTCATCAGCGATCAAAACATTGGCTGCATCAATTCGAAACTTTGGCTTTGAAGTTCGCGCCGGTGCTCCGCGACGAAGCCAGGCAAGCTCTTTCTTAATCAACATGTTTCGTCGTTGATCCATTACAGATGCCTGACGTGATCGTTCAGCCTTTGAAAGAACAAATGCGCTGTAACCACCGTCGTACTCTTCAACCTTACCTTCGACAACTTCCCATGTTCTATCCGTTACAGCATCGAGGAACCAACGATCGTGAGTAACAACAACCACCGCCAACCCTCGACGATTATTGATATATGTTGCAAGCCAAGCAACTCCCTCTACATCTAGGTGATTTGTTGGCTCATCAAGCAAAATTAAATCAAGTTCATTGATGAGCAACTTTGCTAAACCAACACGTCTGCGTTCTCCGCCTGATAGTTGGCCAAATTTGCGATCAAAGATGTGGTCATCAAAACTGCCAAACAATCCGGTAAACACCTCACGGATATTTGGATCACTCGCCCACTCATGTTTAGCGGCATCACCCAGAACTACTTCACCTACAGTGCTTTCTGGATTTGCTAGATCTACTTGAGATAACAAACCAATCTTTGCTGAATTAGATTTAGTTACTCGACCGGAATCTGGTGGCTCAATACCTGCCATTACCTTCATCAAAGTGCTTTTGCCAGAACCATTACGGCCAACAATTCCGATTCGATCACCTTCGGAGACGCCAAGTGAGACGCCCACTAAAAGCTCCTTGATATCAAAGGCTTTAGAGACATCTTCTATATTCACAACATTGCGCGCCACGGTAGGAGAGCGTACCTTTCCCTCATGAAGGTAACTGACCGCGAATACGCTCTAGAGCTTGATAGAAAAGATCCTCTCGCTCATTTCAAATCCCAATTCGTGATCGGCGACCCAGATATGTGTTACCTCGACGGTAATTCACTCGGCCGTCTGCCAAAAGCGACCATCACCGCCATCAATGATTTTATGAGCAAGGAATGGGGTCCTGAGGTCGTTACGGGTTGGAGCCATTGGGTAGATGAGGCGCAGCCAACCGGTGATTTATTGGGTGAAGCAGCACTTGGTGCGGCAGCTGGCCAAGTACTTGTATGTGACACAACCTCTGTGAACTTTTATCAACTGTGTCTTGCAGCGATTCATGCACGCCCAGGGCGCAAAACAATTATTACCGATGCAGCAAACTTTCCAACTGATCGTTACATCCTCGATGGAATTGCAAAGCAGTTTGGCTTAAACCTTGTCATTATCGAAAATGAAGATCCAGCTATTGCAACTCATGAGCGCATCACAACTGAAGTCTTAGCACCTTACTTAAATGAGGATGTTGCGTTAGTAACCCTTGAAGTTATTCAATATCGATCTGGTGCACGAACCGATCTGAAATCAATTACAGATCAGGTGCGCGCTATTGGTGCGCTAGTTGTGTGGGATGCCAGCCATGCAGTTGGAGCGATTGAATTAAATCTTGATGCAAATGGTGTGGATCTCTGTGTTGGTTGCACCTACAAGTATGGAAACTCTGGCCCTGGTTCACCTGCTTGGCTCTATGTTTCAAAGCGGATACAAAAAGAGTTACAAGTACCGATTCAAGGTTGGTTTGCGCAAGATGCACAGTTTGAAATGGGTCCTGTCTTTGAACGTTCTCAAACTATTCGAGGGTTCCAGATTGCAAGTCCATCATTGATGGGAATTCGTTGCGTGCAAACCGCCTTTTCCATGATTAAAGAGGCTGGCATTGATGCGATCGCACATAAGGCAGCGGTTGGAACTCAAATGATGATTGAGCTTTATGATGCTTGGTTAGCGCCACTTGGAATAGAGCTCAATACATCTCGCGATCCAAAGGAACGCGGTGGGCACATATCCCTAGTTCATCCAGATGCAGCGCAGATATGTGTTGCCATGCGCACTATGACTAATGTGATTCCTGATTACCGCACACCAAACTCAATTAGATTAGCGATCTCTCCCCTGCCTACCTCTTACGTTGAGATCTGGGATGGCTTTGAACGTATGCGTGATTTAGTGGCATCTGGCCGCTATAAAGAGGTTAAAGAAGGCGGTTCAAGGGTCACATGAGCGAAAACTTCGATTCAGCACTCACTTACACCTCATATTTAGCTGTTGATGAACTATTAAAACTTCAGCGTCCGCTTTCTGCTGGTCCAGAACATGATGAGATGTTGTTCATCATCATTCACCAAACCTACGAATTGTGGTTCAAGCAAATGATCCATGAGTTCCAAGAAGCACAGCGTGCATTGGAATCTGGGGACTCACATTACTCATTAGCTATCTTGGGTCGAATCCGCACAATTCTTAAAGTATGCGTGACTCAAATTGATATTTTAGAAACGATGACTCCACTTCAATTCAACGCTTTCCGTTCTTATCTTTCTTCATCAAGTGGTTTTCAATCAGCACAATTTAGAATGGTTGAAGCATTACTAGGCCGTCGTGATGAAAAGATGGCAGGACACCTGCCTCCTGATATTCAAGCGCAAATCAAGGTGATCACAACTAAGAACTCGGTATGGGATTCTGCGCTTGCCTACTTATCAAAGCGCGGTCATGCAATTCCACAAGAAGTCTTGAGCCGAAACAAATCTGAAAGCTACGCTGCTAATCCGGCTGTTCAAACCGTGCTTCTCGATGTACATCGCAATGATCCTGAATCCGCGATGGTATGTGAGCGCCTTGTCGATATCGATGAAGGATTACAAGAGTGGCGATATCGTCATGTAAAGATGGTTGAAAGAACTATCGGACACAAAATTGGAACAGGTGGATCGAGCGGTGTTGGCTATCTTTCATCCACTCTTTTCAACCCAACTTTTCCTGATTTGTGGGAGATTCGCTCTAGTTTTTAGCGGTAGTGGTAGATAAGAATTGCAACGATAGAAAATACCGCTCCACCTGCAACTAAAAAGTATTTCACCCAAGGTTTCATGCCTGAACGCTCTGCAGCTTTACTTGCCATTTCCAAAACCCGCCATTTGATGGACAACATAGCCACGATGATGAGCCTCAATAGTTAATTGTGCTGCTGCTAAACCACAGTCATACATAAAGGTTGGAATCGCGGTGCCATCGGCTTGGGTTGGCGTTCCAGCGATCGCCACAAATGCTGCTGCTCGCTTTGACCAGCTTTGGTTGAATGGCACTAAACAATCAAATAAAGATGTGAAGTTTGCATCGCCACGTGTGCCAGCAATTAATCGCCATGGTTGCAGATTATTTGCAGATGGAGCCCAGCGAGCTGCTTCAAGAATTCCAAGTAAATCCTCTTTGGATATCTCTGCAGACTCATCAAGTGAGCGGGGGCTACGGCGTTCTGCGATTAGGTCATGAATCTCTACTGCTGTTTGGGCTCTAGTCATACTTGTGAGCCTATCTTGTAATCAACGATAGTGATAAATGAGAATTGCAACGATGGAAAATACCGCTCCACCTGCAACTAAAAAGTATTTCACCCAAGGTTTCATGCCTGAACGCTCTGCAGCTTTACTTGCCATTTCCTTGGTGCGCATCATG
>JBEAVJ010000057.1:0-4834 GCA_041160995.1 Actinomycetota bacterium
GATTGGGAGAAGGAAATTCTCGACGGATCAGCACCAGCACCAACAACACCGGAGGCATAAATTGGCTAACTACACAGCTGAAGATGTAAAGAAGCTTCGTGAAGCAACTGCAGCAGGAATGCTGGATTGCAAGAAGGCTTTGGATGAAGCAGAAGGCGACTACAACAAGGCGCTAGACCTCATCCGCGTTAAGGGACTCAAGGGAGTTACTAAGCGCGAGGGTCGTCTGACTTCAAATGGTGCAGTTGTTGCAAAGGTCGAGGGCAACCTTGGCGTAATGCTTGAACTGAACTGCGAAACAGATTTCGTTGCAAAGGGTGAGCGCTTTATTGCACTCGCAGATGAGCTACTTGCACATCTTCAAAATGCACAATCAGATTCTGTGGAAGCGTTTTTGGCATCAACTATGGCTAACGGCAGCACCGTTCAGGCAACAGTTGATGATGCAAATGCAACTATGGGCGAGAAGATCGAAGTTCGTCGCATTGCAGTAATCAAAGATTCACCAGTTGGAATTTACTTGCACCGCACAAGCCCAGATCTACCACCACAGGTTGGTGTATTGGTTGAACTTGTTAAGGATGCAGCCGAAGTTGGCAAGGACATCGCACAGCACATTGCAGCATTTGCACCGCAGTTTGTTAATCGCGAACAAGTTCCAGCAGACTTAATCGAAAACGAGCGCCGTATCGCAGAAGACACAGCGCGCGAAGAGGGTAAGCCAGAGGCTGCACTCTCAAAGATCATCGAAGGTCGCGTGGCTGGTTTCGTCAAGGAAGTTTCCTTGATTGAGCAGTCATTCGCCAAGGATGCAAAGAAGACTGTAAAGCAGATCCTCGATGAGGCAGGAACAGCTGTTAAGGCTTTCCATCGCTTCCGCGTGGGTCAATAAGGACTAGGTCGGATCGCTTAGACTTAGTCAAGGATTAGAACTGACGCCAGACTATTAAAAGTTGGAGGAGCACTCATGCCCGGTACAAGAGGAACGTATCGCAGAGTGCTCCTTAAACTTTCTGGTGAAGTTTTTGGTGGAGAAAAAGGCATCGGTGTTGATCCCGATGTGGTTCAAGATATTGCCAAGCAAATTGCAGATGTAGCTCGCAGCGGCGTGCAAGTAGCGATCGTTGTTGGAGGCGGTAATTACTTCCGTGGAGCTGAGCTTTCACAGCGCGGTATGGATCGTTCACGCGCTGACTACATGGGAATGCTTGGAACAGTTATGAACTGTTTAGCACTTCAGGATTTTCTAGAAAAAGAAGGTGTTGGAACTCGCGTACAAACCGCCATCACAATGGGTCAGGTTGCCGAGCCATACATTCCGTTGCGTGCAATCCGCCACCTTGAAAAGGGTCGCGTAGTTATTTTTGGCGCGGGCGCAGGAATGCCATTCTTTACAACAGACACAGTGTCAGCACAGCGTGCTCTTGAAATTGGTGCCGAGGCACTTCTTCTTGCAAAGAGCGGCGTCGATGGCGTGTACAGCGCAGATCCAAAGAAGGATCCAACTGCAACCAAGTACGACACCATTACCTATAACGAGGTTTTGTCTAAATCTCTTGCCGTTGCAGATGCAGCAGCTTTCGCTTTGTGTCGTGAAAACAAGTTACCAATCGTTGTCTTTGATTTAATGAAAAATGGAAATATCGGCCGCGCAGTTCGTGGCGAAGTAATTGGAACTCTCGTCGCATAAGCGATGAGTCAGATGTAAGAAGCGGTAAGAGGAGCAGAGAAATGGCAGATGTAGCAAGCGCCCTTAAGGACGCTGAAACCAAGATGAACAAAGCGGTTGAGGTTGCCAAAGATGATTTTGCAACGATCCGCACCGGTCGCGCTCATCCATCTCTGTTCAACAAGGTTATGGTCGATTACTACGGTACCTATACAGCGCTTTCACAATTAGCAACGATTCAAGTTCCAGAAGCACGTATGGCCTTGATTTCTCCCTTTGATAAGGGTGCAATGGCATCTATTGAAAAAGCGATCCGCGAATCAGATCTAGGCGTAAACCCTGGCAATGATGGAACAGTTATTCGCGTTAATTTCCCACAACTGACAGAAGAGCGCCGCAAGGAGTACATCAAAGTTGTGAAGACCAAGGCTGAGGATTCAAAGATTTCAATGCGCAATATCCGTCGTGCTGCAAAAGAGGCGATGGAGAAGTTGGAAAAAGATGGCGATATTGGAAAAGATGATTTAGCACGTGGTGAAAAAGAGCTAGAGAAGATCACAGCTGACCATGTTGCAAAGATCGATGAGCTGCTCAAGCACAAAGAGGTCGAACTCCTAGAGGTATAGGGGCTCACATATGTCAGATCTGCACTCGATCAACGAAGCGATCAATAAAAAGGCTGGGCGCAAGCTTCTGCCATCTATTGGCGTCGGCCTATCGTTGATCGCATTGGTGTGGTTTGCACTTTCTTATCAACGTGTAATTTTCGCAATTTTTGTATCGATCGCAGTCATTTTGGGTGTGCGTGAATTAGTGCGCGCCTTTGCAGCGCGTGGAATTATCATTTCATTTAACGGATTAACTCTTGCCGCTATTGGGTTGTCTTATGCCGCCTGGGTCGGGGGAGTTGCAGGTCTTGCAATTGCAACCGCTATCGCCTTTCCATTGTTGCTGATTCGCGCCTTATTGCAGGGTCCAGAAGGTTTTGTTGCCAAAGCGACCGCTACAACCTTTGGGTTGTTATACCTACCTTTCTTAGCTGGCTTCTTAATTCTCTTAGCTCGTCCAAGCACAGGTTTTCAGCGGGTTATGACCTTTGTTGTTTTGGTTGGTTGCAACGACACCTTTGGTTACATAGTTGGAGTATTGCTCGGAAAGCATCCGCTAGTTCCAAAGATTTCTCCGAAGAAAACTTGGGAGGGTCTTGCAGGTTCATTGATATTTACAATGGTTGGTGGAGCGCTAGCTTTTAACTACATCATGGATATGCATTGGTGGATCGGCGTCATCGTTGGATTGATGATTGTTTTCACAGCTACCTGTGGCGATTTGATTGAAAGCGCTATGAAGCGAGATTTGAGTTTGAAGGATATGGGCACATTGCTGCCAGGACATGGCGGGATGTTAGATCGCTTGGATTCAGTGGTTTTGTCAGCACCAGCAATGTGGTTGGCCCTTGAACTTGTAAAGCACTTCCTATGAGCGGCAAAGTGCCTGAGATCAACCTAGTTTTTGATGAGCCGGTTCAGCGCAAGAAAGCTCCAAAGCACCTTGCTGATTTCGCCCCCGCCGATCGAAAAGCTTTTGCTAAAGAGTTAGGTTTTCAACCATTCCGTGCCAGCCAGGTTGCCAATCATTACTTTTCCCACCTCTCCAATAATCCAGAGGAGTGGACAGATATTCCAGCGGCTGAACGTCAGGCTATCGCCGATGCGTTGACCCCCAAGATGATTGAACTTGTCACTACCCGCACAACAGATAACGGCATGACACGTAAAGATTTGTGGAAGTTGCATGATGGGGTATTGGTTGAGAGCGTATTAATGCGGTACACCGACCGAGTTACCGTGTGTATTTCATCCCAAGCCGGATGCGGCATGAACTGTCCATTCTGTGCAACAGGCCAGGCGGGTTTAACTCGAAACTTATCCGCCGCTGAAATCACCGATCAGATTGTGGCCGCTGCGCGAGCATGTGCAAATGGCGAACTTCCTGGTGGTCCAACACGTCTTTCAAATATCGTTTTCATGGGAATGGGCGAACCACTAGCAAACTACAACTCAGTTGTTAGAACCCTTCGCAACATCACAGATCCAAATCCAGATGGTTTGGGAATCAGTGCACGTTCAGTAACTGTTTCCACCGTTGGCCTAGTCAATGGAATTGAAAAGTTAATGGATGAGGGGATTAGCTGCACCTTGGCGGTCTCCTTACACACCCCAGATGATGAGCTGCGAGATACCTTGGTTCCCATTAACAATCGCTTCAATATTCGCGAGGTACTAGCTGCAGCAGATGCTTACGAGAAGAAGACCGGCCGCCGATATTCAATTGAGTACGCACTGATCCGAGATATCAATGATCAATCCTGGCGCTCAGATCTATTGGGCCGTTTGCTCAAAAACCGAAATGCCCACGTTAATTTGATTCCTCTCAACCCAACCCCAGGATCCAAGTGGACCGCATCGCGCCGTGAAGATGAAGCTGAGTTTGTTCGCATCCTAGAAAGTTATGGAGTCCCAGTAACGGTTCGAGATACTCGTGGCCGTGAAATCGATGGGGCCTGCGGACAGTTAGCGGCGGCGGAAAAAGGCAAGCCGGTCGCTTAAATTGTGACTAGTTACTTCTAGGGCTAATTGCTAGGCTCTGGAACATGAAAAAGCTCAGTAACTTCATCAACGGTAAGTCAGTCGATTCAACATCAGGCGAGACAACAACTTTAATCAATCCTGCAACGGGCCAACCATTTGCAACTGCGCCTAAATCAAATGCGGCAGATATTGATTCTGCATTTAAAGCTGCAAGTGATGCCTTTGTCGATTGGCGTGATTCAACACCATCACAACGCCAACGCGCACTGTTAAAGATCGCCGATGCCATTGAAGAACGTGCCGAAGAAGTTATCGCCATTGAAGTTGAGAACACTGGTAAGCCAGTTTCCTTGACTACCTCTGAAGAGGTTCCTCCAATGGTGGATCAAATTAGATTCTTTGCAGGAGCTGCTCGAAATCTAGAAGGTAAGTCTGCTGGCGAGTACATGCCAGGAATGACATCGATGATTCGTCGCGAACCAGTAGGAGTTATTGGACAAGTAACACCATGGAACTACCCAATGATGATGGCGGTTTGGAAATGGGCACCTGCAATTGCTGCCGGTAACACCGT
>JBEAVJ010000058.1:0-4828 GCA_041160995.1 Actinomycetota bacterium
GATTACTTACCATGGCGCAGAACACCTTGGTGTTGCAGTAGATACTGAACGCGGTTTGCTCGTTCCTGTTATCGCCAACGCTGGTGATTTGAACATGGGTGGCATCGCTCGAAAGATCTCAGATCTTGCAGCACGCACACGTGACAACAAGGTCACTCCAGATGAATTAGGTGGCGGAACATTCACACTAACCAACACTGGAAGTCGTGGAGCGCTCTTTGATACTCCAATCATCAATCAACCGCAGGTAGCAATCCTTGGTCTTGGCGCTGTTGTTAAGCGTCCAATGGTTGTTCGTGGTGAAGATGGTGGCGAGACAATTGCCATCCGTTCCATGGTTTACCTTGCACTGTCCTACGACCACCGTGTGGTTGATGGAGCAGATGCTGCACGATTCCTAGTTACCTTGAAGGAGCGCCTAGAAGGTGGCGCCTTTGAATCTGATCTAGGTCTCTAACAGTTCATGTCAGTTCCTCAACGCATTGCAATCACTGGTGCCTCCGGTTTAATCGGAACAGCGCTGGTTGGACACCTCAAGGCAGAAGGTCACACTGTTCAGCGTTTAGTTCGTCGCACCCCTGTTGGTCCAGATGAAGTTCAATGGGATCCACAAACAGGCTTTGTAGATCTTGAACCTCTACGAGGAGTAGATGCGATCATCCACTTAGCTGGTGTTGGCGTTGGTGATAAACGATGGAGCAAGAAGTACAAGAGCGAGATTCTTAACTCTCGACTATTGGGCACAACCGCTATCGCGAATGCTGTTGCTGAATTAAAGCCGCAGGTGTTTATCTCAGCCTCTGCAATTGGTTGGTATGGCGAAAGTGGAAACCGCGCTGTTGTCGAAACTGATCGCGCTGGTGATGATTTTCTCGCCGCTGTTTGTCGCGAGTGGGAAGCTGCCGCAGATCTTGCAGGTGATGTTCGAACTGTAAAGATTCGCACAGGACTTGTTCTAGATCCAACTGGTGGCGCACTTGGAAGAATGTTGCCATTATTTCGTTTAGGTCTTGGTGGAAAACTTGGCAATGGTAAGCAATGGTGGTCTTGGATTACCTTGCATGATCAAATACGTGCAATTGTTTTTGCATTAGAGAACCCAATCTCAGGTCCTGTAAACCTCACCGCGCCAAACCCAGTTACCAATCAGGAGTTCACCGCAGCGTTAGCGCGAGCTATGCATCGCCCCGCATTATTTCCAGCACCAGCGATCGCATTAAAGATTGCTTTGGGCGGATTTTCATCTGAGATTCTTGGTTCAAAGCGAGTGATTCCTCATGTCTTACAAGATGCAGGTTTTACCTGGGACTATCCACATATTTCTGAGGCGCTATCTGCCCTCATTGAGGATTAATTCAGCAGCCATTCGGCCTGAAAAAAGAGCGCCTTGCTGTGAAGGGACTGCTCGATGATCGCCAACAACGTAAACCTTTTCTGACACTTTAATTGTTTGTGTAAGCGCACGACCTACGCTTTGAATTGGAAGTGCTGCAGGTATTTCATACTTAGCAAGGAACTCCCAATCGTGGGTGCTCACCCCCCACATGAGTGCTAAATGTCTGCGGACATCAGACTCTGTCGAACCTAGCTCAGTTGTAGTAGCGATCAAATGATGGCCCACGGGTGCGTAATCTGAAGAGATATCAGAGATCACGATTGAATTGAGAATTGGTCCTCTGGATTGTCCATCTACAACTAAGCGTCCGGTTCCTGAAGGGTTATTCACAACGCTGTGGTACCAGGTAATGCATCCAGCCATTCGCGCGACTTCGGGTAGTCCTAGTAACTGAGTGGCAGTAGTTGCATCTGTTGCGATAACAATGTGCGAGGCATTGAAATCACCAGCTGAAGATTTAGCAACACCACTTTCAATGCTATCTACCTGAACTCCATAGGTAATCGAGTTAACGCGCGCTGCGATCGCCTTTGAAAGCTCTGCTACTCCCCTGCGAGGTATACCTGGCGATCCAGAGACAAAGCTTCTGATGACAGTTTGACCATAACGAGCATCAACATTTTTAGGATCGGTGAGAAAAACTCCATGTAAAAATGGACGCAACACCCGATGATAAGTTGTTCCAGCAGCTTTAAGTACATCCTCTACCGATTGATTCTCTTTTGGTGTGCTTGCTAAGAATCTCAGGAGAAACAACTTCTCTGGAATGGTGCCGGTTGCCCGATCTAGTGCGGTCCACGGTGCAACGCGAGGATCGCCTAATGTTCTACGATCATTTCCTAACGCGACTTCGATAACTCGAGGAGCGGTTATGAAATCAATTTCTTTGATTACATCCAACTCTTTCAACGCTGGATACTTGGAATTAATGAGTTGGAAACCGCGATCACAAATGAAGCCATCGATCACATCTGATGTAACACGCCCACCGGGACGATCTGAACTTTCAATTACCCGTACATCTCTGCCAGCATCCTGCAAGGCAATTGCGGCGCTGAGTCCAGCTAACCCCGCACCAACAATTAAGATCTCTGACGACTTAGGCACGAGTTCCAACTGTTCTGGCTTGATCAATTAATGAAGCGACTAGCAAAGCCTCTTCAGGAGAAACGGGCCAAGGTGTGCCCTTCTTGATTGCCGACTCAACAGCGCTATAAAACAGTGCGTAGTTACCAGGAACCGCTTCTACCTCTTCAATCTCTGCGCCTCGATAAATATGAGCGGTAGAGCTTGTTGGCTCAGACCAGGTGCCCCCTTGTGGATACTTACCTGCGCGCAAGAGAGCTTCCTGCGGATCTAAATCATTGATCACGAGTGCGCCTTTACTACCTAAAATTCGAATGCGAGGTCCCGGAGCGCCTACAACAGCACTTGCTGACAGATATGACATCACGCCGGAGTTGTGGCGCAATACAAGTACTGAATCATCATCTGCTGCGCCCCGAATTGATCTCACGGATGCGGTTACTAACTCTGCGTTGCCAAACCAATCGATGGCGGTAGAGATCAAGTGTGGTTGTAGATCGAGCAGTTGCCCGCCACCATCTGCAGCACTCATGTTCTCTCTCCACGAATCGCCATTGACTTCGGGTCGAAATCTTTCAAAGCGCGAATCCATTCGGTGAATATCACCAAGTACGCCCGAAGCAATAACCTTTTGAATGGTTAACGCATCACTATCCCACCGGCGATTAAAAAAAGTTGTGACAGGAACACCCAGAGATCGTGAAAGCTCAATAATCTTTTGAGTCTCTTCCAGATTTCGCCCCATAGGTTTATCAACTACAACTGGAATACCAGCACTAAGTGCGGTCATTGCTTGATCAGCATGTGCAAGGTTTGCGGATGCAACAACTACCAAATCTAGATCCTGGGCAACAAGTTCAGCCATTGTTCCGACAACTGATGTCTTTGGAAAATCCTCTAGTGCATGGCCTCTACGAACTTCATTGGAGGTTAAAACAGAGGCGACTTCAAAGCCACATCCCTTAAGCAATGGCGCATGGAAGTACCGACCGGCCAGACCGTAACCGGCAATTCCTACGCGCAAAGTCATACTTAAGAGTTCTGCAACTTAGATGGCCACCAAACTTTTCCACCGATGTCATGAACCAATGCTGGCACCAAGATTGTTCGCACAATCAAGGTATCGAGCAATACACCGAAGGCAACAGCGAAACCAAGTTCAGCTAAGAAGACCAATGGGAGAACTCCCAGAACCGCGAAGGTTGCTGCTAACACAATACCGGCCGAGGTAATAACACCACCAGTAACGGTTAAGCCCTTAATCACACCGGCACGTGTTCCAATCTTTGCACTTTCCTCTCGCACACGAGTCATGAGGAAGATGTTGTAGTCGATTCCCAGTGCAACCAAGAAGATAAAGGCAAACAATGGGAATGAGGTATCAGCACCCTTGAATCCAAAGATGTGCTCAAAGACCAATTGGCAGGCACCTAATGTGGCAAAGAATGAGAGAACAACAGTTCCTAGTAGCAAAGCAGCTGACAAAATGCTTCGAAGTAGCAGACCCAGAATGATTGTGATCAAAATGAGAACGATCGGAATGATTGTTCGATTATCTCGATTTGCGGAAACATCGGTGTCGAATGCAACAGCGGTGCTTCCTCCAACCAAAATATTGGGATCTATTGCATGGACAGCATCACGAATCACAGGAATTACATCTCGAGCTTCTACCGAATCTGGATTCAGTGAAAGCGTCGCATTGAGAATGACCTTTCCATCTACAACCTTGATCGCGGCAGGTGGTTGTCCAGGAGCTGTTGGAGTCAAGCGCATCGGTTCTACAGAGGAGACACCTGAAACATTCATAAGAGCGGCAGATACTGGACCAACTAACTCCTCTCGAACAATGACTTCGGTGGGTTGTCCCGATCCACCTGGGAAATGTTCTCCCAGTAATTCAAGGCCGACCACTGAATCTGGACGTTGCGTAAATGCATCAGCGGTAGATAAACCCTTTGCATTTAAGGTCGTTGAAAATCCTGCAAGAATTGCAAGGCCTACCGCGGTGATGATCCATAACTTGCGAGGACGCTTTTCAACGGCAGATCCAATTTTGGCCCAGGTTCCTGCAAGTTGCGTGTTGACATCATCATTACGCGGAATGCGGGGCCAAAAAATCCAGCGACCAAAAGCAACTAACAACGCTGGTAGCAAGGTAAGAATTGTTATGACCGCCGCCGCAACACCGATTGCACCCACTGGACCAAGTCCGCGGTTTCCAGACAGATCGCTGAGAAGTAAAACTAATAGCGCTGAGATAACTGTTGCACCTGATGCCACGATCGGTTCAAAGACACCCTTGAGCGCTGCCTTCATCGCCTGTGCTGGATGTTCAAAGTGATG
>JBEAVJ010000059.1:0-4817 GCA_041160995.1 Actinomycetota bacterium
AGGCTTTGTAACTGTTGCGCGAAGTTGGGATAGCCGCGGTCGACGTGGAAAGCCTGATCTACAGTGGTTTCACCCTCTGCAACTAATGCGGCGAGAATTAAACCTGCACCTGCGCGGATATCGTGGGCTTCAACAGGTGCGCCAGAGAGCTCCTGTACGCCTGTAATTGAGGCGTGATGGCCATCGACGCTTACTTGTGCGCCTAAGCGGCTGAGTTCATTGACAAACATAAATCGGGATTCGAAGACATTTTCAGTTACCAGGGAATGGCCTTCAGCGATTGCATTGAGGGCGATAACCATTGGAAGTAAGTCGGTAGGAAAACCTGGGTAGGGAAGTGTTGCAACATCAATTGCTTGAGGGCGTGAATCCATCTTTACGCGAATTCCATCTGCAGTAGATGTGATGATCGCACCAGCAGAAGCGAGTTTTTCTAGTGGAAGTTCAAGATGTTCAGGTCGAGCACCATGAATGGTGATATCTCCACGAGTCATGGCTGCGGCAAATGCCCAGGTACCGGTGATGATGCGATCTGTAATTGTTGTGTGATCAGTTGGTTGCAGTACCTTAACGCCGGTAATTGTGATGAGAGGCGATCCTAAACCTTCAATCTTTGCACCCATTGAAATCAGGAACTCTCCAAGATCGACAATATCCGGCTCACGAGCTGCGTTATCAATTGTTGTTACACCTTTAGCTAGCACCGCAGCGGTCATGATGTTTTCAGTGGCACCAACACTTGGGAAATCCAGTTCAACTGGTGCGCCAACTAATCCGTTGGGAGCTTCTGCAATGACATATCCATGTTCAATATGGGCCTTTGCACCTAGTGATTCAAGCCCCTTGATGTGAAAATCTAAGCCACGAGATCCAATTGCATCGCCACCAGGAAGTGCCACATCGGCAAGACCTACACGTGCAACAAGGGGACCCAACACATTGATCGAGGCACGCATCTTTCGTACAAGGTCGTAATCAGCACGGTGTGCTGGCTCTTGAGGAACGGTAATTGTGACCAGATCTGTACCGCGAACAACTGTGCAACCAAGGCGGGTCAAGAGATCGGCCATGATGTCGACATCGGCAATGTCTGGAACATTTCTAATAGTTGTTGTTCCAGCAGCCAGCAAAGAGGCTGCCATAAGCTTTAAAACTGAGTTCTTGGCACCTGTCACAGAGACTTCTCCGCGTAGGGAGGTTCCGCCAACAATGCGGAAGCGATCGTGGGATGCCATAGGTGCAGTCTACTTATAAGGTAAGCACATGGTTAATTTAACGCGCATTTACACAAAGACTGGCGATGATGGAACAACATCTCTAGGCGACATGAGCCGTACCTCAAAAAATGACCCACGTCTTGAAGCGTATGCAACGGTTGATGAGGCTAACTCAACAATCGGCGTTGTTCTCTCAACCGATGGCTTAACAGAAGATATGCGTGCACTATTGGTGCGAATTCAAAATGATCTTTTTGATGTGGGTGCAGATCTGTGTACTCCTGTTGTTGATTCTCCAGCTTTTGAGCCACTACGTGTTCTTGAGTCACAAGTTACTTACTTGGAAGAGCAGATCGATAAGTACAACGCTGATTTAGAATCTCTTCGTTCATTTGTTTTGCCATCCGGAACACCAGCTGCTGCGCATCTTCACGTTGCACGCACAGTTGTTCGCCGCGCAGAACGTTGCACTTGGGCTGCGATCCATGCATTTGGTGGGGGAGTTAATCCATTAACAGCTAAGTATTTAAATCGTTGCTCTGATTTGCTCTTTGTGCTTGCTCGTTATGCAAATAAAGAGATCGGCGATCAGCTGTGGGTACCAGGAGCTAATCGCTAGGGAGTAACTGTGTAGGTTGTTCCCGGAACTTTTTCCTGAGGAACATCCTTTCGGCATGAGGCTTTAATGTTTGAAACAGAGTGTTCTAACTCGATTGGCTCTTGGCTAACAATCAAAATTGTCGCGTACTTCTTTGCGCCAGTTTCTGGGTAAGTGGTTCTAACCGTTCCAAAAACTTTCTGGGTTCTATCCTCCGCTGAAACAACCCCACGAACAGTTGCGGTCACTACCCACCAGGTGCATCCAGTTAATGAGGCAACTTGTACCGCGCCACATGAAAACTTCTCACAAACAGGTACATCATCGATCTTGCGTGCCAGTGCGCGGGTTAATACCTTGTCATTTGAAGCTAATCCAACAAGTTCTTTTGAGGTCGGAATCTTGGCGAAGGTATTGCCATCTTTGCTCTTAATGAAACCTTTGGGCGGCCAAGCAGGAGAAGGAGATGGAGTGATCTTCGCCTTCTTTGGTGCTGCAACTATTGAGCTCTGCGCAGAGTGAGCCGCTGGCGCTATAACTGCCAGCGCCAGAACAAGTGCAATAACCTTCTTAATCGCGATCCCACTTGAACTTACGCACGCTAAAGAAGACTCCAATGATGAGCCAAATGACCAATACCAAGAAGGTAGTTGGAAGCTCCCAAGATTTTGCAACCTCTTGCGAGGCAAAGGAGTCAGGCAGAAATACAGATCGCATACCTTGTGTGAGCCACTTCAACGGGAAGATCGCGGCAACCTGTTGCATCCATGATGGTAGTTGAGTAAAAACGAAGAACACACCACTAAAGAACTGCAAGATAATCACTATTGGTGAAACAACAGCTGAAGCACCACGCCCACTCTTTGGAACAATAGAAAATGCAATACCAAGTGCGGTAGAACATGCACTTCCAAGCAGAACCAGCCAGGTAAATGTTAGCCACTTACTTGAATCAGTTGGCATATCTAATCCAAAGAACGCAACACCAAAACCTAGAAGCAGCAGAATCTGAATAACCATACTGACAAAGATCAAAATTGCCTTGCCAATAAAGTAACTAGAAGCCGGCATTGGAGTTCCACGTAATCGCTTCAATGCACCTACATCACGCTCCATCGGGATAGTGATAGCTAATGCCTGAAAACCAGTGTTAACAAGACCTGATGCGATCATGCCCGCTACAAAATATTGAGAGAAGGTGACACCGGGTGCAATAGTGTCTTGGAATACGGAGCCAAAGATGGCTAGCAATATCACTGGAAACAAGAGGGTAAAGACAACAGATTCACGTTGACGCGCAAACTGTCTAATCTCTAAGCCACCACGTCGAATACCTAATTGAAGGGCGCTAGGAATCTTATTCATCAACTCCTCCAATCATCTCTAGGTAGATATCCTCGAGAGATGGGCGGGTGACGATTAACTCAGGTACCTCGCCATTGAATCTGGTTGATAGTGATGAAACCAAAGCAGTTGGATTATCTGTCTTTTCAGCTTTAATCTGGTCGCCATCTCGCCATTGCACTGTGGCTTGTGAGGTAGATCTTCCACCGAGTTCGGCAGGGGTCGAGATCTCAACAATTACACCCTTATTGATCACTGCAACTCGGTCAGCCAACGCCTCAGCCTCATCCAAGTAGTGGGTGGTAAGCAGAATCGTTGCGCCATCTGTGCGTAGCTTCTTAATCAATGACCAAAATGCTCGTCGAGCTTCAGGATCAAAACCAGTTGTGGGCTCATCTAAGAAGAGAAGTTCAGGGTTTCCAATAATTCCAAGCGCAACATCAAGCCGTCTGCGTTGGCCACCAGAAAGATTACGGATCAGTGCATCCTGCTTTTCCTGTAAACCAACAGATTGAATAACCTCATCAACATCTCTTGGCTTTGAGTAGTAGCCACTGAAGTGGGTGATTGTTTCAATAACAGTTAAATCGCCAGCATCGGAGGATGTCTGTAAAACGATTCCGATTCTGTCTCGCCACTCTCGTGATTGATGGCCCCTTGTGCTGGGGTCAAAACCTAAAACTGAAACAGTTCCAGAATCGCGTGTTCTAAATCCTTCAAGAATTTCTACTGTAGTTGTCTTGCCAGCACCATTGGGGCCTAATATCGAAAAGATCTCGCCCTGCTCGATTGTTAGATCCAACCCCCGCACGGCATGAACATCACCATAATGTTTAGTGAGGCCTTTTACTTCGATGAGGCTCATATGGTTACTTTACTATGAGAAAATACACCTGTGAGCCCGCGTAGAAATTACCCAAAGAAGCGACAAAAGCCTGAGGAACCTCGGGAGATCAACATCGCCTCTACAGGTGAGAGCGTTGAAGAACACAGCGATGGTGTTTATATTGTCAGACGTTTGACCGGCTCAGGATCGACAAAACCTTATCGCTGCCCTGGCTGCGACCAAATGATTCCATTGGCAACTCCACATGTTGTTGCTTGGAAAGATTACGATGAAGATGGACGTCGTCATTGGCATACAGCTTGTTGGGCAAAGAAAGATAAGCGTCGCCCAAATACAGAACGTACTCGAAACGCGCCGCGTTTCTAATCAACTTAACTTTAGAACTTAACCTAAACGTCCCTTTAATACCCTTGATGCTCTAACGATAAGACGATCAGTACCTGGTGTGCGCTTAAAACTTAAAATCCTTAATGGCAGATTAACTCGTGTTCTCACAACAGTGCGCGCATAGGTGTACTCCAGTAAACCTTCGGGACCATGAATTCGGCCATAACCACTGTCCTTCACGCCGCCAAATGGGACAGATGAGATAGCGGCAAAGGAGAATGTGGAGTTGATTGCAACCATTCCACATTGCAGCTGTGAGGCAATCTTCTTGCCTTGTCGCTTTGACCAGATATTTGCACCTAAGCCATAGCGAGAGTTATTAGAAAGCGCAATTGCTTCGCTCATCGATTTAACGCGGTTAATAATGATGATTGGACCAAATGTCTCTTCACGAACCGCAGCTGAACTTTCTGGAACATCAACC
>JBEAVJ010000060.1:0-4794 GCA_041160995.1 Actinomycetota bacterium
ACCACCAGCAACAGTTACAGAGAAACCTCCAACTTCGGAAACCGCTTCGGTGCAACCAGCAAAAACTTCTGGATGCTCCTTCACCATGTAGTGAGATCCATACACGCTTCCAGCTTCTTCATCTGCGAAAAAGGCTAAGACAATGTCGCGATCCGGAACAAAACCAGTCCTCGCCCAATCACGAACGGTTGCAAGAATCATTGCATCCATATTTTTCATATCCACTGCGCCGCGACCCCAGATGTATCCATCCTTTATCTCTGCGCCGAATGGATCAACAGACCAATCATCTGCATTTACCGGAACAACATCTATGTGTCCATGAACAACTAAACCTGGACGTTGGGGATTCTTTCCTTTAATGCGAGCTATAACATTGCAACGACCCGGAGCAGATTCATAGATAGTAGGTTCGATGCCAACCTCAGACAACAACTTCGCTACGTAATCGGCAACCGCCTTTTCGTCACCTTTACCATCACCAAAGTTAACGCTCGGAATCCGAATTAACTCTTGGCAGATACGAATGGTTTCTAGTTCAAGTTCGGTGTGTGTTGTACTCATTTCGCTATTCTTGCACCCAATTGCTATCCTTTCCTATCACTCAGTCCGGGTGGCGGAATTGGCAGACGCGCTAGCTTGAGGTGTTAGTTCCCGCAAGGGATTAGGGGTTCAAGTCCCCTCTCGGACACATGAAAATCGATGATGCGCTATTGCTCATCCGTGAAATCCCCGATTACCCAAAACCAGGAATTCGATTTCAAGACATCACCCCATTGTTGGCTCAAGGCGAAGCATTTATCACAATCACAGAAAAGTTCGCTACCTACGCCGACTCTTCAACCTTAATCGCTGGCATTGAAGCTCGTGGATTCATCTTTGCATCTGCGGTAGCAAATCAATTGCGTAGCGGCTTCATTCCAATTCGCAAGGCAGGGAAACTTCCACACTTAACAATCTCTGAGAGTTATGGTCTTGAGTATGGCGTTGACACTTTAGAGCTCCATGTTGATGCAGTGACACCTGGCTCAAAAGTACTTCTGATCGATGATGTACTTGCAACCGGAGGAACAATTGGAGCGGCGATCGAGTTAATTCAAAGACTTGGTGGAGAAGTAATTCATGTTCTTGCGCTCTTGGAGATTAGCGGCCTTCCTGGCCGTGAGCGACTCAATGAGAAATATCCTCACATTCCCGTCACCTCGCTGGTAGTTTCTTAGTAATGCGTATCCTTCAAATTCAAGGATTGCGGGCATTAGCCGCTCTCCTTGTAACAATTTTTCATGCCAAGATGATGCCCGGTGGGTTTATTGGCGTCGATATTTTCTACGTTATCTCTGGATACCTAATCACTGGATTGATTCTAAGAGAGATTGAGAAGACTGGCCGTCTTGATCTCAGCGCCTTCTATCAGCGAAGAATTAAACGCTTATTGCCGACCTCTGTTTTCGTTTTGTTTGTGACAGCCATCATTGGGTTTTTTGTCTTGCCAGCTATTACCAGAGATGCTTTAGGACGGGATTTATTTGCGGCGGCTGCTTACATATCCAACTACCTGTTTGCCTGGTGGGAAAATGACTATCAAAATCTAAATGCAACCCCATCACCCTTTATCCATTATTGGTCATTGGCGGTTGAAGAACAGTTCTATGTGGTGTGGCCAATCTTCATTCTTTTCCTCTCACGTTTTGGCAGACGAGCCATTCTCAATGGTGTTGCGATTGTCACCGGATTATCACTTCTACTTTCCATTTACTTAACTCAGGTTGCACCGATTTGGGCTTTTTACTCATTACCAACACGCGCTTGGGAGTTAGGTGTTGGTGCTCTATTGCTCTTTATCCCAGAAAAGTATCTTCGTAATAGGTACTTTCCGTGGTTGGGCGCAATTGGAATTGTTTATTCATCGATTAATTTTAATGAGAGCACAGCTTTCCCCGGCGCAATTGCGCTAATCCCAGTATTAGCCACCGCCATTCTTATCGGAACTATTCCAATCTGGCCCAGATTCTTCAATGATTTAAGCAACAACCCGTTATCTCAATGGCTAGGGGCGATTTCATATCCGCTATATCTGTGGCATTGGCCAGCCTTAGTTTTGCCAAGCAGCGCTTTAGGTCGCCCACTAAGAATTCGCGAAACCTTTCTGTGTATCTTGCTCACCATTGTTTTAGCACATTTCACGAGCAAGTTCATAGAACAACCGTTGCGACATAGAAATTTTACTGCGAAAAAAACCTATGGTTTCTTCGCTGCCACAACCATTGTTTCACTCTTGGTCGCTCTTGGAATTTCTTCGACCGCATCATCCATCATCTCTGTCAAAGGAACGAACTACACCTTCGACCTAGTAAAGGTTATGGAAAGACCACTTGTCTACGAAGATGATTGTCATGTTAATTATGGCGAGGAGTTATCTGGCGATTGCACTTATGGAGTCATTGGCTCGGAGAAGAAGATAGTTCTTTACGGAGATTCACATGCTGCGCAGTGGTTCCCAGCGTTGCAACGATTGGCGGTTGAAAAGGGCTTTGAGCTTATTTCTCTCACCAAATCTGCATGTGCCTCTGTTGATGTCCCCCGTCCTGATCAGGGCGCGTTTAAGAACGCAGATTGTGAAAAATGGAGAGAGAATTCGATCAAGCGAATTCAAAAACTTAAGCCTGATGCTGTAGTCATCAGTAGCTTCCAGCATTTCACGCCACCTTCAAGTTATCCGAACCGCGAACAATGGTGGAACGATGGGCAACGACAGTTACTCTCTGATTTACGAGGCTCCTCAAGCAATCTCATTTACATTAGCGATACTCCCCAACCGCTGCGCGATATTCCTAGTTGCTTAGCAACGAGTAATGTAAAAAGTTGCAACACGACAAAGAAAACGCCAAATGTCATCATCGACGGCTTTAAGAAGATAGATCCAACGCCATGGTTATGTTCTCGAACCTGCCCAGCGATCAAGGATGGATATGTCGTTTATCGTGACGGTTCACACATTTCAGTGGAGGCAGCTCTTGGCCTATCTGAGCAATTAGGAAATGCTTTGAAGGATAAAGGGCTATTTCCCTAGAGCTATGGCAGTATGCGCTCCATGGCTGAGTTGGTGTACTACTGCGGAACTATGGATAGCGGTAAGTCGACCCTTGCCCTGCAAACTGCGCACAACCATCAGAGTCGCGGACGAACAGGATTAATCTTCACCAACAAGGATCGAGCTGGATCTGGAGTTATCTCCTCCCGCTTGGGACTTTCCAGTCCTGCTATCGAAGTCTCCCCTGAACTTGATATTCATAAATTGGTGGTCGACAAACTTTCCATGGGTGAGCGAGTTGATTACATAATCTGTGATGAAGCACAATTTTACGAGAGCGTACAGATCGATCAATTAGCACGGGTTGTTGATGGCCTCGGTATCGATGTTTTTGCCTTTGGAATTCTCGCCGACTTCCGCACCAAACTCTTTCCCGGTTCTGCGCGATTGGTGGAGCTTGCAGATCGAGTAAACACCTTGCAGGTTGAAGCTCTCTGCTGGTGTGGTTCAAGGGCAACACATAATGCTCGAACAGTCGGCGGCGTAATGGTGACTGAGGGCGAGCAGGTTGTTGTAGGCGATGTCGCCGCGGGTGCCGAAGTTGCTTATGAAGTTTTATGTAGACGTCACCACATGCGACAGGTAACTGCACGGGCTTCACGAGCGGCCCATACGTCAACACTTCCACTACCGTTTAAGGAGTAAGTATGAACTCACGTGGGTATGCGGCGTTATCGGCCAAATCAGATCTAACCTCCTTCGAATTTCAACGTCGTACCCTGGGTGAGCATGATGTCGCCTTGGATATCGCATATGCCGGAATCTGCCACAGCGATATCCATCAAGTTGCTGAAGAGTGGGGTCCAGCGATATTCCCAATGGTTCCGGGTCATGAAATTGCAGGTGTCGTGAGCTCTATCGGAGCAAAAGTTACAAAGTTTAAGGTGGGCGACAAAATTGGCGTTGGTGTCTTTGTAGATTCCTGTCGTGTTTGCGCCAGTTGTCAGAAGGGACTGCAGCAGTACTGTGTTGAGGGAATGACCGGTACTTATAACGGTTTAGAGCGCGATGGAGTAACTGTCGCAATGGGTGGATACTCAAACAACTTTGTTATCAATGAGGATTACGCGGTTCATATTCCTGACAACTTGCCATTGGATGGCGTCGCACCACTTTTATGCGCGGGTATCACCTTGTACTCACCGATCAGGCACTGGAATGTGAAGCCCGGCATGAAGGTCGCTGTTATGGGATTAGGCGGTCTTGGACACATGGGCGTTAAGTTTGCTGTCGCGATGGGCGCAGAGGTAACAGTTCTTTCACACTCGCCTAGTAAGCAGGATGATGCAATTGCAATGGGAGCACATCACTTCATATCCACCAAAAATGCCGAAAACTTACTTCCCCTAGTTAAAAGCTTTGATCTGATTCTCAACACGGTAAGTGCAGAGTTAGATATCAATGATTATCTCAATCTCCTCAAGTTGGATGGCACCCTAGTTGTCATTGGCCTTCCCGGTAAGCCTTATGCCGTGCATGCTGGCACATTGCTCAATGGGCGCAGATCTCTATCTGGATCCATGATCGGTGGAATTCCCGAGATGCAAGAGATGTTGGATTTCTGTGCAAAACATCAGATTGTCAGTGATGTAGAAGTCATTAAAGCGGATTACATCAATGAGGCGTACAAGCGAACAGTGGCAAGTGATGTGAAGTATCGATTTGTCATCGATGCATCAACTTTTTAAATACTGTGTACGAGC
>JBEAVJ010000061.1:0-4788 GCA_041160995.1 Actinomycetota bacterium
GAATCATTCCGTTTCAATGTTGCAGTTGCCCGTGTGATGGAGCTTGTAAATGCAACTCGTAAAGCGATTGACTCAGGCTGTGGAGCTGCAGATCCTGCGGTTCGTGAAGCGGTTGAAGCGATCGCCATCATGTTGTCACTTGTTGCACCATTTACCGCAGAAGAGATGTGGGAACGTCTTGGCCACAAGCCATGTGTGGCACTTGCCGGATGGCCAGCTGTTGATGAGAAGTTACTGGTTGCAGATGCGGTCACTGTTGTTGTTCAAATCAATGGAAAGATCAAAGATCGCATCGATGTAGCACCATCCATAACAGATGCTGATCTTGAGGCGGCAGCGCTGGCTCTGCCAAGTATTGTTGAAGCTCTTGCTGGTGCAACGATTAACAAGATCATTACCCGTGCGCCAAAGCTTGTAAATATCGTTATCAACAACTAATTCAGCGGTTGCTCTGTGGCTTTCAAACCAACTTCAGAATTGGTGGATGGAACAACTTCGCACCGCTTTCGAATCCATATCACAATGGTGGTTTGACCTACATTTTTCTCGTAATCAAAAGAGAGCCCTTGCCCTCATTGCCGCGGTTGTTTTACTTTCATCTGTATTTGTCGTAGCCCGAGGGAACACAGAAAGTAAGGCAGTTGCGCAGGCTGTTCCTATAACCATCGCCGAGCCTGAAATATTTGTTGATGTCACCGGTGCTGTTAACAACCCTGGTGTCTACACATTGACTGGAAAATCTCGTGTGATTGATGCGATCAAAGCAGCGGGGGATAGCGCACCAGGTGCGGATTTGAGCACCATTAATTTGGCACGTGTACTCAATGATGGTGAACAAATCTATGTGGACTCAACGGTGGTTAATAGTTCAGGGCAGCGCGTGAGTAAGAAAACTCCAACTGGTCCAATCAACATCAATCGGGCAACAGCTCGTCAGCTGGATTCACTCGATGGAATAGGGCCGGTAATTGCTGCTCGCATCGTTGAGTATCGCAAGGTAAATGGTTCTTTCTTAAGTATTGATGACCTTCAAAAGGTAAGTGGAATTGGTGCTGCGAAATTCGCCCAGATCAAATCAAAAGTCAGAATCTAATTGATTATCGAGCCCTTGCAGTAGGCGGGGCTCTGTGGGCGGGAGCGCTTATTCAAAGCGCTGTGGCACCGTGGCGAATCTTTGCCTGCGCAGCTCTTCTTGCAGTTTTCGCCGTAACTAGAAGTAAGAAGAGATTAACCCTGGTACTGCTCACATTTATGGTGGGCGCCGCAGCTATGTCGATGCGGCAGGCATCACTAGAGAGCTCAGTAATTAACGAATACCTCAACCAAGAGATTGAAGTTGTAGCGCAGGTTAAAACCGATCCCAGTAAAACAAGTAGCGGAAACTACTCCTTTACCGCTCGGCTCCTTACCTTCAATGCAGCTGACAAAAGCTTTAAACTCAGAACACCGATTCGAATTATCAGTAAGAAAAGTATTGAACTACTTCCAGGGCAAAAGATCTCTGCAGTTGCAACAGCGATCAAAAGTAAAGAGGCAAGAGTTGCCGCACTTGTCATTGTTAATGGTGAAATCAGCGTTCTGACCAAGCCATCTGGTTGGGCCTCAGCTTTGGGTGCTATTCGCGAAGGGTTACGAACCAACTCTGGCGATGGTGATGCGGGAGCTTTAATTCCCGGAATGGTTTTAGGAGATACCTCAAAACAAACCCCGGAATTTAAAGAAGCGATGAAACGCTCTGGTTTAACCCACTTGGTCGCAGTCAGCGGTGCAAACTTTGCGATCGTTTCAACCTTTGTGTTGTGGTGCATGCAGTTTCTTATTCGAAAGAAAAGTATGCGGGTGCTGGCAACCGCGGTCGCACTTATGTGTTTTATCGCTTTAGTTCGACCTTCTCCATCTGTATTGCGGGCAGCTGCGATGGCGGCGGTTTTGTTGACCGCCCAATTGGGTAAACGTGGATCTGACTCCTTACCGGCCTTAGGTTTTGCAATCTGTGCAGTAGTTCTGGGGGATCCGTGGCAAGCTCGCGATGCAGGTTTTGCATTATCTGTATTGGCGACCGCAGGATTACTACTTCTTGCGCCACGAATTGAAGAAAAACTACCAACCCACCAAAAGTTAGCGGGAGCACTTGCGCCACCGATAGCCGCCATGGTCTTTTGTGCACCAATTCTCGTATCGCTTTCGGGGTACTTGTCACCAATGAGCGTTGTTGCCAACTTGTTTGCTGCACCAGCGGTAGCTCCCATCACTGTGCTGGGATTTATTGCAGCGCTCATTTCGCCAATCGCACCTTGGCTGACACAAGCAATTATCTTCTTGATCCGTTTTCCCGCAGGATTTATCACCTGGGTGGCTCATTGGGTAGCTGACTTTCCAGTGCTCACCATCCATAACGGAATGATCGGCTTCGCATTAGTTGCGGTAATTCTTCTTATATTCCTTCTCTTCAAGAAGAACTGGAAAGAGAGCACAGCGATTCTCTTAATAGTTGTTCTCTCTTTAGGTTGGATACAACGTTGGCCAGCTGGAGATTGGCAATTGGCACAGTGCGATGTTGGTCAGGGAGACTCATTAGTCATCAATCTCGGAAATGATCAAGCGATAGTGATTGATGTTGGACCAGATCCCACAGCAATAGATAAATGCTTAAGAGATTTAGGGGTTGAGCAGATTCCTTTACTCATCCTTTCTCACTTTCATGCAGACCATGTCGGTGGTTTGTCTGGCCTGCTCGATGGTAGAAAAGTTCAGCAAGTCTGGATTACAAACAATCTGGAGCCCACAACTGAAAGTTCGATGGCACTTATTGCACTCAACGGCGCTGAGATCGTGACTGTTCAAAAAGGATTAACTGCGAAGATTGCAAACATCACGTTAGAGGTTCTATGGCCAGAGTCAACGGTGAGAAGTTTTGAAGAGCTGCCAGGTGAAGGTTCGCAGATAAACAACTCCAGTATTGCGGTGATCGCATCGACAGTTGATTGGAGTTTGTTCTCTGCAGGAGATCTGGAACCTCCGGCACAACATGAGTTGATCAATAGGGTTCGGGCGGTAGATATTTACAAGGTCTCTCACCACGGATCTAAGTATCAAGATGAGGGTTTGATGCGCGCTCTATCTGCTCAAGTAGCTCTGATTAGCGTGGGAGCCAAGAATCCATATGGTCACCCCGCAGCGGAAAGCATCGACTCTTTGACTAGACTCGGCACACAAGTTCTTCGGACAGATGTAGATGGCGCAGTGGCTATTACAGCTTCAGCACATCAGTTGAGAGTTCGGAAAAGCAAGGGCAGAGTGCGGTTGTTTTACTGGAGCTAGAAAGGCATGGGATGAACTCTTTTTACTTAATCCTTGGCTCCGAGTCGGCTTTGGCAGATCGTGCGTTAACAAAGCTCAACGCGCAACTCAAAGAAGAAAAATGTGAAATCACAACCTTATTTGCAGCAGACACAATTGTCGGCGATATCGCTGATGCACTTGCACCTTCACTGTTTTCTGAAAGACGAGCACTCATCATTCGCGATCTTCAAGATTTACCTGAAGACAATCGCGATGAAATTACTCGCTATCTAGATCAACCAGATCCTTCGACAACTGTTATTTTCGTACACAAGGGCGGTGTTAAAGGAAAAGCACTTCTTGATGCGATCAAAAAGATTAAGCCGGAGTTGATTGCATGTGATCCATTGAAGAAAGAGGCGGAGAAAGAGGAGTTTGTTAAATCCTTATTCCTAGATTTAGGTCGTAAAGCATCTGCCGGTGCGGTCTCGGCTTTGGTTGGTGCACTGGGAAATGATTTACGTGAGCTTCAAGGCGCAGTTGGGCAGATTGCAGCGGATGCTCCTTCAGGATTAATTGATGAAGCGATGGTTGATAAGTATCACCAAGGTCGAGTAGAGACCACAGGTTTTGATGTGGCAGATGCAACCCTCGATGGCAATCTTTCTGCAGCACTCATCTCTCTTCGCAGCGCTTTAGAAACCGGTACCGACCCTGTAATGATTACAAGTGCGATCGCATCCTCATTGCGCTCATTGGCAAAGGTTGCAGGAGCTAATCGCAATCAAAAATCATTTGAATTGGCCGGTCAGTTGGGTATGGCCCCATGGCAGATTGATAAGGCTCGTAGACAGCTCAATCGTTGGAGCCCAGCCCAAATCGCCGATGCTGTAGGGGCGATCGCCCTGGCAGATGCTGAAGTAAAGGGAGCGGCCAGCGACCCTATTTATGCGCTGGAAAAGGCTGTGACCAGGATCGTCTCATCGCAATTTGACCGCTGAGCACACGCTTGCGTACGCTTACCCTCTGCCCACGAGCCTCAATTAGGCCATGGCTTAGAAACTGAACTGGAGTAACACGTGTACGCAATCGTTAAAGCTGGCGGACGCCAGGAGAAGGTCGCAGTTGGCGACACAGTAATCGTTGATCGTATCGACGCTGCTGCTGGTGCAACTGTCTCATTCCCTGCCCTGCTCGTAGTAGATGGTGCAGCGGTTACAACAGATCCAAAGGTTTTGTCTGGCGTAAAGGTAACTGGCGAAGTTCTTGAAGAGCTTAAGGGTCCAAAGATCGATATCTTGCGTTACAAGAACAAGACAGGTCACCGTCGTCGCCAGGGATTCCGTGCGCAACTGACTCGTGTAAAAATTACCGCCATCAACGGCGCGAAGTAAGGGAGACGAAGTAAATGGCAAGTAAGAAGGGTGTCTCCTCGACACGAAACGGTCGCGATTCCAATCCACAGTACCTTGGTATCAAGCGTTTCGGCGGACAAGAAGTTAATGC
>JBEAVJ010000062.1:0-4775 GCA_041160995.1 Actinomycetota bacterium
ACGGAATAGTCGTAGGTCATGATTCGTAAACGATCAATACTGCTTGCAACATCAGCCCATGCATACACAAAGTAACCCTTTTGTTTCTCCTTGGGGTCATAGACGTAAGGGGTTGAAATAGAGAGCAATTTGTTGTGGGAACGTAAAGCAACGCTGAGTTCTTTCACTAAAGCCACCCAACGCGGTGCTGTCTTAGTCCAGGTGGTGTTCCCGTCGACAAAGGCAAAGCCTTCGTAATCTAAATCAATTCCATCAAAGTTGTTGTTGAGAACTAAATCAACAATAGTTTTCACAATTGTTGCGCGTGTAGCAGGGTTTGCAAGGTAGTTAGAGAGCTCCAACTTTCCTGTTCCATCGGTCATTGTAGGAATGACTTGAATTCCAGCTCGACGGATCAAGCAGACGGTATCTGCCATAGGCCATGATGGGTTTCCAGTTACATAATCATTACGAATAACCGTTGGAGATTTAATGGAGAACCAGAATGGCATTACCTCTTTCATTAAATCTTTATTTGTAAACAAGTAAGAGGATTCAATCGCTTGATTTTCCGCAGGGCCATATTGGGATGCATCACATACCGCTGGTTTTCCAGGAACTGTTGGTTGCGCAGATGGAAGTTTGCGCACCAAAGGCATAATGGTTCGAACCGAGTAATACGGAAGCCATCCAGTTACAACTTTGCGAGGAGGCTTACCCTCTGCTGAGGCGGTTTGTGTGGTGATTAATGTCGTCAGTGTTGCGATTGTGACAAGGGAAAGTACGAAGGCGATGATGCGCTTCATAATTACTTTTCTTCGGGATCTGGCTTCAACCCTGCGTGAATCTCTTTGCAGGTGGGACAGATTGGATACTTCTCGGGATCGCGAGATGGAATCCACTTCTTTCCACAGAGAGCCTTCACCGCTTTTCCTGTTACCGCGGACTCAACAATCTTCTCTTTCTTCACATAATGAGCGAAGCGATCATGGCCACCATCATCCTCTTGAAGTTGTTCATCAAGGGATGGGCGGGTTAAGAGATCGGTATCGGCCTCCGACCCAATTCCAATTTTTCGAAAGATGCCCATGAGGTGGATAAGAATACCTATGTGCACCCCAAAACTACGGGTAGAATTCGCAAATGAAGGACTTACTCCGCACCGAGCATTTAAGCCGAGCAGATGTCGAATTATTGCTTTCGACCGCCGCTGAATTTGCTGAGAATCCTCTGCGATCACACACAGCATTAGCCAATAAAACTGTGGCGATCTACATGACAAAGCCTTCAACCCGTACCCGTCTTTCATCTGAAACCGCCGTTGCCCACTTAGGTGGCACACCAATCTTCATTCGTGGCGATGAGTTACAACTTGGTCGTGGTGAAACTATTGAAGATACCGCCAAAATAATTAGCGGTTACTGCAGCGCTCTCATCATTCGAACATTTGCACAATCAGATGTTGATCAATTAGGTGCGTACTCAACTATTCCAGTAATCAATGCATTAACAGATGTTGATCACCCAACACAGCTATTGGCTGACTGGTTAACGATTCGCGAAAACTTTGGAACAGATATTGCGGGTCGCAAATTTGTTTACCTAGGTGATGGCAACAACATGTCTCATGCCTGGTTGATCATGGGTGCGATCATGGGTGCACATGTTGTAGCAGCAACACCAAGTGGTAAGTGGGCACCAGATCCTGTTGTGGTAGCTGTTGCAAAAAATATTGCAGCAAACAGTGGCGGAAAAATTGAGGTTACTCATGATCCGGAGGCTGCGGCAAAGGATGCATCGGTTCTTTACACAGATGTATGGATGTCGATGGGTGATTCAGAAAGTGATCGTGCCGAAAAGGTGCTGGCTCTCTCGCCCTTTGCAGTAACAGAAAATTTGATGAAGCTGTCGAGCAAGGATTCATTGTTCATGCATTGTTTACCTGCGCACCGCGGTGAAGAGGTTGAGGCCTCAGTCATTGATGGCCCACGCTCAGTCATTTGGCGAGAGGCGTACCACCGCAGAACAACTATTCAATCCATTCTCTATCACCTCGTTCGTGGTGACTTAAAGGGTTATACGCACTAACATTTCAGGTATGCGCGTAGCCGTCCCACGGGAAATCAAAGAGGGAGAAAAGCGCGTTGCGCTTGTCCCAGACATCATCAACAAATTAACTCGCTTAGGCCTTGATGTAACTATCGAAGCTGGCGCAGGGCTTCATTCGCAAGCCACTGACGCTGATTTTACGGCGGCAGGTGCAACGGTAAAGAGCGGCAATGTTCTCTCTGATGCCGATGTTGTCCTCTCTGTTCAACCCTTAACACCACAACAGATGTCTACCTTGAAAAAGGGCGCGATCACTATTTCATTCCTCTCTCCTGTCACCGCAGTTGATTCCATTGATGCCGCTGCTTCAGCAGGTGTTACTGCATTTTCACTTGAATTAGTTCCACGTATTTCTCGTGCGCAATCTATGGATGCATTAACCTCGCAAGCTTTGTGTGCTGGTTACCGTGCCGCTGTTGTTGGCGCGGAGTTATCGCCACGTTTCTTCCCAATGTTGATGACAGCGGCAGGAACAGTCACACCCGCACAGGTTTTGGTTCTTGGTGCAGGTGTTGCAGGCTTGCAAGCGATCGCAACTGCGCGACGTTTAGGTGCGGTTGTTTCTGCTTACGATGTTCGTCCGGCATCTGCTGATGAGGTTCGTTCGATGGGTGCAGCATTTATTGAACTAGAACTTGAAGCACTTGAAGGTGCTGGTGGTTATGCGCGTGAGATGACTGAAGAGCGAGCAGCAAAGCAACGTGAACTATTAACGCCATACATCGCAAAATCTCATGTTGTGATTACAACTGCTGCAGTTCCTGGTCGTCAGGCGCCGCGTTTGATGACACAAGCAATGGTGGACTCAATGGCACCAGGCACAATCATCGTCGACTTAGCTGCGGAAACTGGTGGCAATGTTGAAGGTTCCAAGCCTGGCGAGATCGTTGAAACAGCTGGTGGAGTTCGCATTTGGGGTGGTAAAGATGTGCCAAGCCAACTGCCTTTCCACGCTTCATTCTTATATTCACGCAACGTTGTAAATCTCTTGTCACTCTTTACGACCCCTGCAAAGGATGATCAAAAGGTGGCCTTTAACCTTGATTTTGAGGATGAAATTATTAATGGCGCTGCGGTTACGCATGCTGGTGCACGAAGAGGAGCTAAGTAATGGAACCGATGGCGATTGTTTCGATCTTCGTACTGTCTGTCTTTGTTGGCTTTGAGGTCGTTTCAAAGGTCTCATCTACCTTGCACACACCGTTGATGTCGGGTGCAAATGCGATTCACGGTGTGATTCTGGTTGGAGCGATCATCGTGGCAGATCACAGCACAACTAATCTTGAACTTGGTTTATCTGTTGCGGCAATTATCTTGGCAACAATCAACATGGTGGGTGGCTTTGTTGTTACCGACCGAATGCTTGAGATGTTCAAAGGAAATAAGAAATGAGCCGCACCGTATATGACCTTATTGGTCTTGCTGCAGGAATCGCTTTCATCCTTGCATTGAAGGGTCTTTCACATCCAAAGACCGCCCGTCGAGGAAACTTGATCGGTGCATTTGGTGCAGGTCTTGCAACATTAGTTGTCTTCTTCTACTCCAATGAGGGTTCATCACTTCCTTTGAACAACCTTGGCTGGATCCTCGGTGCTATTGCAGTTGGTCTGATTATTGGCGTACCTGCTGCACGCAAGGTTCAAATGACTCAGATGCCACAACTTGTTGCGCTCTTTAACGGTGTGGGTGGTGGCGCGGCGGCGCTTGTTGCGATCGTTGAGTACTTAAATCTTGGCGATAAGGCCACAACTGCCGTTGTTGTCTTCACCGTCTTTACAGTCATTGTTGGCTGTGTTTCATTCAGCGGTTCAATCATTACCTTCATGAAGCTGCAAGAGTTAATGACTACTCGCCCAGTAATTTTCCCAGCGGGCCGCTTTATCATCGCTGCCACGCTTGTATCGGTAATTGGCGTCGGTGGTTGGGTTGTTAACTCACTTGGTACTACCCCGCTATTGATTCTTGCCGGACTTTCATTGCTCTTTGGTATTTTGTTTGTGCTTCCAGTTGGTGGCGCAGATGTACCGATCGTTATCTCATTGCTCAACGCATTCACTGGCCTAACAGTGGCGGCAAGTGGTTATGTTCTTGATTCAACATTGCTCATTATTGCCGGAACACTTGTTGGTGCATCAGGAACCATCTTGACACGTTTGATGGCTGAGGCGATGGGCCGTTCACTATTTGGAACTTTGTTTGGTGCATTCACCGCAAAGCCGCAAGATGTTGCAGCAGCTGGCGAGGAACGTCCAGTTCGTTCTGGTTCACCTGATGATGTTGCGATCTTGCTTAACTATGCGCGTCGCGTTGTAATCGTTCCAGGATTTGGTCTTGCAGTTGCACAAGCACAACACACAGTTCGTGAACTTGCTGACTTGATGATTTCAAAGGGCATCGATGTTGCATACGGAATTCACCCAGTTGCAGGTCGTATGCCAGGACACATGAATGTTCTGTTGGCTGAAGCAAATGTTCCATACGATCAATTAGCTGAAATGGATGAAGTTAATCCAACCTTTGGTCAAACAGATGTTGCAATTGTTATTGGTGCAAACGATGTTGTTAATCCAGCCGCGCAAACAACTCCGGGTTGTCCAATTTACGGAATGCCAATTCTTGAAGTTAACAATGCAGCTAACATCATCTTCTTGAAGCGTTCCATGCGCCCAGGTTTTGCTGGAATTGAG
>JBEAVJ010000153.1:0-3697 GCA_041160995.1 Actinomycetota bacterium
ACACACAATCTGCCGAACGTTTATTGGAATTGATTGCAGAGCACAATCCAGATGTAGTTATTTGTTTGGGTCAGGCTGAAGGACGGACACAGATAACACCTGAAAAGGTTGCAATCAATTTAGATGATGCACGTCTTGCAGATAACGAAGGTGTCCTTCGAAATGATATGAAGATCATTGATGCAGGTCCAGATGGTTACTTTTCAACTCTTCCAGTAAATGAAATTGTTGAAGCAATCAAAGCCAAGGGAGTTCCGGCTACTGTTTCTTTAAGTGCGGGCGCTTTCTTGTGCAATCATGTTTTCTATGTTGCGCAGAACAAGTTTGCTGGCACCAAGGTGCGCAGCGGATTTGTTCATGTTCCATTGATGGATTCGCAGGCACCTGAGTTTCCAGGATTGCCAACGATGCCGTTAGATCAAATGGTTACTGCAGTGCGAGCTATGCTCGAAGTGCTTTAGCAAAATCGCGGAAATCTTCTACAAGTAGATCAATCTCTGTTTGGCCATGTGCCAAAGAGATCAACCATTGCTCATCTAATCCCGGAGGAGTAATGATTCCGCGGTTAAGTGCAAACAACCAGTGAGCTTCTGCGATACCAAAATCAGTTGCCTTGTAATCACGATAGTTTCGAACCGGTGTCGTAGACCAAGTACCAAATCCAACTGTGTGTGCAGGAAGTTGGTACTCCTCGATAATCGCACTGATGCGATCAAGGGCTTGCTGATTTAAAGTTTCCGCTGCAGCAAGTGCCTCATCTGTGCAGATGCGATCAATCGCACGAATTCCAGCCATTGCTAGCGGGTTTCCGTTAAATGTTCCGAAGTGGGCCATTTTTCCGTTGGTTACAAAATCCATGTACTTCTTCTTGCCACCAAATGCAGCAAGAGGGACTCCACCACCAATTGATTTAGCAAGGGTGATTAAATCTGGCTGAACACCTAAGCGAACAGATGCACCATGTGCACCAGCTGTAAGCCCTGTCTTTACCTCATCAAAGATAAGTACGACGTTGTACTGATCGCACAGTTCGCGTACTTGCTCTAGGTAACCCTCATCTGGAAGAACAATGGCTAGGTTTTCAAGAACAGGTTCAACGATAAAGCAAGCGATCTTGCCGGCATTCTTCTCAAACATTCTCTCAAGTGCTGGAATGTTGTTGAAAGGAACTACGTAAATATCTCCAGGAACCAAGTTTGAATCAATCGCTGGATGAATCAATCGCTGGAATTGGATCCTCTGGATCGCCAATCTTGTCCAACGCAGGCTTACTAGAGACTACAAATGGATCGTAGCTACCGTGGTAACCACCCTCTACTTTCAGAATTCCCATTTTTTCAGTCGCTGAACGAGCAACACGAACTGCATACATTGTTGATTCAGTTCCGCTGTTTGTAAAACGAACCTGATCTATTTCAAAGCGCTTACAGATTCGCTCTGCTGCATCTGTTGAAATAGGAGATGGTGTAACAAAGAGCATGCCTGTGGTTAGTGAGCTCTCAATCTCTTCAATAACAGTTGGATTGAGGTGACCTGCAAACATCGCTCCGAAACCCATTGAAAGGTCGAGCAGTTGACGGCCATCAACATCTGTCATGTATGCGCCCTTGGCGCTAGCGATTGAGATTGGATATGGATCCCAATGCTGGAAGCTTGAGGTAACGCCTAATGGCAACGCCTTGAATGAACGGCGGCTCTCTTCGGCGCTCTTGCCTGTTCCTTTGGTGAACTGTTCCCACTCCTGCTTAAGGATCTCTTCGACACGCTTCGGGTCTACTGGAAGTGATGATGACGGAACGAATCTAAATGTTTGCTTGTGGTTATTCTGTGTGAGCATTTGTAAAACATGTACGGCAAAGGTTTCAGCTTTTGAAACTCGTTTGAGAAGTACTCTCCCGGTTCGTTTTTTAGTTAGTTTTAACTAAGACCCAATTCTCCCATGCTTTATTTAAAAAGCAACCCCGTAGACTACGGAGATGAGAAAAACCAGGGTTTTTACAGCCTTTTTATTGGTTTTTTCACTTTTTAATGAGGTTTCTCACGCTTCGGACACTATTCCGTTGCAATGCATGAATAAAAAGACCTACCAATTACGAATGTGCAATTTCTCGTTCTTTGATACGTCCCAGTGATGTAGATAAACAAGTTATGAATCGCTTCAAGGCGGCTAAAGCTGCAGCAAAAAAAGATGGAGTTACTATCTATGTAGTTTCAGGTTTTAGGTCATTGAGCCGCCAACAAACTTTGTTTAATCAAGCGGTTCGAAAATATGGATCAATCAATGAGGCAAGTAAATGGGTAGCACCGCCATTGGTGTCACACCATCCATGGGGAATCGCGATTGATGTGAATTACCCAGATGAACCAGTTGGTGCAGGTTGGTTAGAGATTCATGGTTCTAAATTTGGTTTATGCCGAGTATTTGAGAATGAATGGTGGCATTTTGAACCTGTCATTGCACCGGGTTGGAAATGTCCAGCGCTGGTACCTGATGCTCGTTACAGCAAGGATTAACGAAGGAACAGCGCACGCAATCTACGGGAGGTTACAAAAAGCCCTATTGCGATCATGACAATGAAGTAAGCAACGTGCACTAAAACTCCAGAGGTTAGATTTCCAAACCAGAATGCGCGAACCATCTCAATTGCATGCCAGAGCGGCAAAGCCATAATGATCTTTTCTAGCCAATCTGGGTAAACCGAGATTGGGTAGAGCGAGCCTGAGAACAAGGTCATTGGAAGCAAGACGAAGTTAATGAAGCCCATCTGCTGGTAAGTCTTGAAGTAAGAGGTGATAGCCATACCAAATGAGGCGAAGCCAAATGCCACCAAGGATGCTGCCGGAATCGCCAAGATCGCCCAGAAGCTCGGGGTTAAACCAAGTGCGGTAACCACAGTTAGGAAGCCAAGTGAGTACACAAGGCCTCTAATTAAGGCCCAAGTGATCTCACCCAATGCGATATCAAGTGGTCCAAGTGGAGTCGAAAGCATGGTCTTATACAACTTAGATTCATTAAGTTTCCAGAAAACATTCCAGGTTGAATCGTAAATAGCACCATTCATCGCACTATTTGCCAGTAAACCAGGTGCAATAAATAGTGTGTAATCAATTGTTGTGTTTCCTGTAGTCACATCACCAACAAGGCTTCCCATTCCGTAACCAAAGGCTAGAAGGAATAGAACCGGCTCAACAAAACCTGTAACAACTGGAATCCAATTGGTAGATCTAAATGCAATCCAACCGCGCTCTAGAAGAACCCATGGTCGACCAGCGTACATAGCGCTCGACTTTCTGCTCTCTGCAATTTGTACAGCGGTCTTCACTTTGCCAACCTCTTTTCGAATTGGCGAGTTGCAAGGGTTAATCCAATTACAAGCAAAGTAATTAGGAAGACAAGGTGAACAACAACCATTGTGGAGCTAATTCCGTAATCAAAAGCCGACTCACGACCTAGCTCGGTTGCATGCCATAGCGGAGAAACCCAGCCAATTGGTTGCAAATAAATTGGCATTGAAGACAGTGGGAAGAATGTTCCCGAGAATAAGAACATCGGCATAATTACCAAGCGACCTAAGATGTTGAAGAATTGATCTTCTTTTTCAATCTTTGCTGCTGCAAACAACATGAGGGCACCGAATGCTCCACCGCCAAGAACGGCAATCGGCACCAGCAAAATACTGATTCCAAAGTTAACTAC
>JBEAVJ010000063.1:0-4743 GCA_041160995.1 Actinomycetota bacterium
AGATTCAGCTGTGCGATTAACCCACGTTCCAACTGGAATCGTTGTCTCTTGTCAGAACGAGAAGAGTCAGTTGCAGAACAAAGAGTCTGCGCTTCGCATTTTGCGTGCACGCCTTTTAGCTGATGCACAAGAAAAGGCAGAAGCAATCGCATCTGCTGAGCGAAAGAGCCAGGTACGTACAGTGGATCGTTCAGAGCGAATCCGTACATACAACTTTCCGGAAAACCGCATTAGCGATCACCGCGTTAACTACAAGGCAAATAACTTGGATGCGGTTCTCAATGGCGACTTAGATGACATGATCCAAACCTTGCTAGATGCTGACAAAGCGGCACGTTTGGCGAACGCTAACTAACATGCAGGTCAAAGAGCTTCTGCGCGATGCTAAATCGCAGTTAGCTGAATCTGGAATTTCAGAGGTTGATGCAGAACATTTACTGGCACATGTTCTTGGTTTGTCCCGCATGGATCTTCATAACCCCGTGTTAGTTGAATCCACCTTGTTGGGCATTGAAGATAAAGATGTCTTGGAAGAACAGTTTTATGATTTATTGGATCGTCGCCTGAACTTTGAACCATTGCAGTATCTAACTGGCGTTGCAGGATTTAGATACTTAAACATTGAAGTCGGTCCAGGAGTATTAGTGCCGCGTCCTGAATCAGAGCTATTAGTAGAAGCGGTGCTGCAACACATTGAGAATCTACCTGCTCCTGTAAGTGTGATCGATCTTGGTGCAGGTTCTGGCGCCTTGTCACTTGCTATCGCAACAGAGGCACCAACCACTCGAGTTATCGCAGTAGAAAAAAGCCCAGAAGCCTTGGTTTGGTTGAAGAGAAATGTTTCGGTAATTGCTGAAAATGTACGAGTTGTTGAAGGCGATGTTGCCGATGTTTTGCCCGGAATTAAGTGTGATGTAGTTATTGCTAACCCTCCCTATGTTCCAGATTCACAAGAGCTGCCCAGAGATGTTGCAGGTTTTGAGCCACATATCGCATTGTTTGGTGGCCCAACAGGAATGGAGATTCCGCAGCAGTTCATTGCTGCAGCAGCTCGTCTGCTCAAGCCTGCGGGAGTTTTAGTTATTGAACACACAGAGGAACAAGGCCCAGCGATTGCATCAGCGCTGTCAGTAGATTTTTCAGAGGTTGCCCTGCATGATGACCTAGTAGGTCGACCACGTTGGACTAGTGCGGTGAGGAGGTAGTCATGGCTAAGGAAATTGATTTGAAGAAAGGCGAACTTTCTCGTCACGTAACCAAGGCTGCTAAAGCAATCGCAGATGGATTCATCATTGTTATTCCGATGGAGCACAGCTATGCATTTGCATGCGATGCATTTAGGCAGGATGCTGTAAGAGCCATGCATGTTTTGCGTGGAGACCCATTATTCACCGCAGCCCAAGTAATTGTAGGAAGCGTAAAGACAACTGATGGAATTGTTCGCGAAACAACTCCAGAGATCAAAGCGTTGATGAAAAAGTTTTGGCCAGGAATGTTGTCCTTGAATTTACGTCCACAACTTGGATTGAGCTGGGATCTTGGAGATGGAAATCAACTAGATCGTGTCAGCATAAGAATTCCAAAGGCAAAGTTTGCTAAAGCATTAGTGTCACAAACTGGACCATTAGCTATTGCAAGTGCTGCACGCAAAGGTATGCCCGCGCCAAAATCACTGGGTGATGTGTGGGTTCTTGAATCAGATGTGGCGTTGAAGTTTGATAATGGAAATCTGCGCAAAGGCCCAATCTCAACGGTCATTGAGGCGGATGAAACAGGTGTGCGTTACCTGCGCGAGGGCGCTATCTCACTTGAAGAGATTCAAGCCATCGTGCCTGGAGCAACAGGCGCTTAATCCAGCGGGTTTTTAGGCCCAGCGACAGATAGGGTTTGGGCATGTCCGAAACCTTCTATGGCCCAGATTTCAACCTTTTAACCTCGCAGGATCCTGAGATCGCAGCGGTTCTTCTCTCTGAACTCAAGCGCCAACAGACCAATCTGCAGTTAATCGCATCTGAAAACTTCACATCACGTGCAGTTCTGGCAGCTTTAGGTTCAACACTTTCCAATAAATACGCCGAAGGTTACCCAGGTAAGCGTTACTACGGTGGTTGCGAAGAGGTTGATAAGGCTGAATACCTTGCGATCGATCGTGCAAAATCTTTATTTGGTGCAGAGCATGCAAATGTTCAGCCCCACTCAGGTGCATCGGCAAATGTCGCGGTGTATCAAGCCTTCACAAAGCCTGGTGACACAGTTCTTGCCATGGATTTGGCACATGGCGGTCACTTAACACATGGATCTCCAGTTAACTTTTCTGGAAAGTGGTTCAACATCGAGTCCTACGGTGTTCGCCAAGATAACGAATTAATTGATTACGACCAACTGCGTGAACAAGCTATTCGCACAAAGCCAAAGATGATTTGCTCCGGAGCAACGGCGTACCCATCACTTGTTGATTTTGCAAAGATTCGCGAGATCTGCGATGAGGTTGGCGCAATCATGTGGGTAGATGCAGCGCACTTCATTGGTCTTGTAGCTGGAAAGGCTATTCCTTCACCTGTTCCGTATGCAGATGTTGTTTCATTTACAACACATAAGGTCTTACGTGGACCACGTGGTGGAATGATCTTGGCTAAGGCGCAACATGCTGCAGCGATTGATAAGGCGGTATTCCCTGGAATGCAGGGTGGTCCGATCATGTCCGCAGTTGCTGGAAAAGCAATTGCCCTTGCTGAGTGCGCAACACCTGCTTATCAAAAGTATGCAAAGGATGTCATTGTTAACGCAAAGGCTCTTGCTGCAGCGCTAGAGGCAGAGGGCATGAGAGCAGTATCTGGCGGCACTGAAACCCACCTAGCTCTGATGGATATTCGCAGTACTGGAGTAACTGGCAAGGTTGCTGATGAACGTTGTGGTGCTGCAGGAATTGTTATGAATAAGAACTCAATTCCTTACGATCCAGAAAAGCCAGGAATCACAAGTGGTATTCGCGTTGGTTCACCTGCGACAACTACCCAAGGAATGGGTGTTGAAGAGATGAAACAGATTGCATCTCTCATTTCACGTGCAATCAAAACCGATGATGCAGCTGCACATGCTGCGATTAAATCTGAGGTCCACGCACTGACCGCACGTTTTCCTATCTACCAGGCGTAAAACTCTTTAATGCGCGAGTATCTGATTACCCTGCTGATCTCAGCGGCGTTGTGTTATCTGATCACTCCGATCGTTCGCACCCAAGCAATTCGCTTTGGAGCTGTTGCTGCAATTCGTGATCGAGACATTCACAGCGTTCCAACTGCCCGTTGGGGTGGAGTTGCGATGTGGGCATCGATGGCGCTGACCTTTGCAATCGTCAATCACCTTCCATTGGTTGGAAAATCATTTGGGCATGAGGCGCAAGGAATCTTCCTGGCTTCTACAGCAATCGTCTTGCTGGGAATGGCCGATGATCGTTTTCAATTAGATGCGCTAACTAAACTTGCCGGACAAGTTTTCGTGGCAGGCATTCTGTTGATTTATGGAATCCAGATCTTGTGGCTACCCATTAATGGTGTTATTACTTTGCCGCCAAGTATTGGTCAACTAGTAACTGTTTTGATCGTTCTAGTTGTTATCAACGCCGTTAACTTTATTGATGGAATGGATGGCTTAGCTGCGGGAATTGTTGCGATTTCTGGCATCGCATTCTTTGCTTTTGCGTACCTATTAGCGGTGGATTACGGCTTTAGTCGTGCAGGTGCGCCATCGCTCACAACCGCTGTTTTAGTGGGTATTTGCTTAGGTTTCTTGCCTCATAACATCAGTCCAGCCAAGATCTTTATGGGCGATAGCGGATCGATGTTGTTGGGCTTACTGCTTTCAGCAGCTGCAATTACTTTGACAGGCCAAGTTGATCCCAACGCGATCTCTGCTGAATCACTTGGGCCAACTCTGCTTCCGTTGCTGCTTCCCTTCGCAGTTCTTGCAATTCCATTTTTAGATTTACTGCTTGCAGTAGGTCGACGCGTAAAAGCGGGACGTTCTCCTTTTGCACCGGACAATCAACACTTGCATCACCGTTTGCTCAGCGCCGGTAATTCGACAAATAGAACCGCAGTGATTTTGTATCTATGGACTGCAACGATCGCATTTCCGGTAACGGTTCTTGCTTTTGCTCCTTGGTGGGTTGCCCTCATTACCGTTGTTGTTTTGGTTGGAATTAGTGTTGGAGTAATGAAGAGCAAGAAGAAGGTTGATGCATGAGCAATTCACAAGAGCAAAGTAATGAGATGCAGTTATTGCGCGGTGCGGTTAAGCCGACAGCAATCACTGGATTAATCTCAGTGATCATCTCAGCGATCATTGCCGGACTACCTGGTTTATATGGCGCACTACTTGCCCAGTTCATTGTCGTAATCTTTTTTGCAGTCACCTTGGGTGTTTCAAAGCTCTCCAAAGATCTTGATCCGCTCTCGACCATGGGTCTTGCGCTTTTTTCCTACACAACTAAGTTGCTCTTTGTTGGGTTGTTCCTGTTCGCGATCACTAACTTCACTGAGCGCGAAACCATCAACCGAACCAGCTTTGGCGTTGCCGCGATCCTGCTGACCCTGAGCTGGCTAGGCGGGGAGATTGCCAGTTACATGAAGCTACGCATACATTTACCCCTGCCCGATAGTTCCACGGGTAACTCTGATTCCAGCAAGGAGAAGTAATGAGCCGCAACAATGAAGGCGCAGCCTGGACCATCTTGGGGTACCT
>JBEAVJ010000154.1:0-3115 GCA_041160995.1 Actinomycetota bacterium
CACCGCAGAGATTGCAAGGATTGCAGGGAACATTTGAACCAAGAGCAACAATTGAATTCCTAATTTGCGGCCCTTGAACTTTAAGCGGCTAAATGCAAAGGCTGAAGCTGTTCCGATGATCACTGAAAACACTGCAACAGAACCTGCGATGTAGAGCGAGTTCTTCACCCAGGTTAGGTAAGGAATCGTTGGGTCATTAAAGAGTTTGTTGTAATTTGCAAAGGAAATCTCTCGTGGAATAAATGAACTCAACTGCAAACTTCCTGATGAGCTAAATGAGGAGATAACCACCAAATACAGTGGAAATAGGGCGAAAAGGCAGATTGAAATGCCTACGAGGTGTCTCCACAAATCCTGTCTTAGCCACTTGTTCATGCGAAGGTCTCCAAAACTTTAGACTTTCTCAAGCTGTACAAGGAGATCGACGCTACAAGAATGAAGATGATGAGCGAGATCGCGCTAGCTAAACCAAGATCTTGCGTACCTGAACCAAATGCAATCTTGTAGGTATAACTGATCAAGATATCGGTTGCACCTGCAATTTCACCATCAAGTTCATTACGAGGCCCACCGCCAGTTAACAAGAAAATCAAGTTGAAGTTATTGAAATTAAAGGCAAAGGATGCGATGAGTAGAGGTGACAAGATCTGGAGTAACAAAGGCAAAGTAATCTTGCGGAAGATCTGACGAGGATTTGCACCATCGATAGCAGCAGCTTCCATAAGCTCGCTAGGTATCGCTTGCAGTGAACCGCTGGAGATTAAGTAGAAGTACGGGAATCCCAACCAGAGATTAACCAGAATCACCGCTACTCGAGCAAAGTTTGGATCTGAGAACCAAGCAATATCTGTTCCCAGCAAAGTGTTAATCGCACCAAATTCGGTGTTAAACATTCCGCCCCAGATCAAGATACTCATAACACTTGGCATCGCATATGGAAGTACAAGTATTGAGCGGTAAATGCGACGACCTCGTATTGGCTTATTAAGCGCCAGTGCTAGCAAGAGTCCTAGTGCAAAGGTTGTCAGCACCGTTAACAATGCAAAAACAACTGTCCAGATAAAGACTCGAATCAGCGGCTCACGGACGCGTGGATCGCTAACAATATTTACATAGTTCTCAAACCAGATTGGCGCACGCCATCCTGGCTCAAGGATCGCGGCCTTATCATCGGCTAGAGCGTAGTTACCGCGACCATTGTCGGTATAGATAGCCCCTGTTACTAGGTTTTTAAAGTGATCTGCCTCAGGGACAAACTCAAGTATCTGCTGGGAAACCACACCAGCCTCAAAACCTTCAAGTGCGATGAAGTATTGATCATCAAATGCAAAACGCGTGCCGGTGTACTTCTTATCTGCAGTAGCAAACTCAGATTCATTAAGAGGCGTGAAGTTAGGAGCTTCAACAGCTACTCCATACTCATTGAGAGTTAATGAGGATGCAACCAGTGGAATTCGATCATCCTGGGTAGATACAAAGTATTCAGGGGTATTGATGTCTGAAGCCAAGATTGCCGGCTTGCCATCGTAGGTTCCTAATTTGATATCAAAGCTAAGGCCAGATGGCGCTGATTCAATACCACGCACCTTGATCTGAACAATTGCTTCTTCCTTTGAAATAATGTTTCCGGTCTTGTAATTAAACCCAGACATTGTCACGGTGTACAAGATTGGTCCGATGACAAATGCGGTTAAGAGAAGAATTCCTGGAATAAAGAATTTGAGTGGAATTCCTGGAATAAAGAATTTGAGTGGAACTGAAATCTTACTTAAATAGGTAAGAGCCAAGAGCAAAACCGAGATTGCTAAGAAGGCTGCAATTACATACTCTTTTTGAGCAAATGCGCTCTGAGCTAGCATCAAGAGCACTGAAGCAAAAAGGGTCACAACAACTACCTTTAAGAAGAGGGCAACTTTGCCTCTTATCAAGTAAGTCATTGGAGTTCCTGTCGTTAAATGTTAGAAAATGAATGATGCGGGCGAATTAACGCCCGCATCATTCATTTCACTCTTTTTGTAACTTAATTTGAATGGTTCAAATTAATTAGAGATCGCCCTTGCCACCATCGGTGTTAGAGCGCCAGATTGATGCAAGCTTTGATGCTTCACGAACAGCATCCTTGCCATCGATCAGAACAGCTGTCCAGTAAGCAGGTGCTGAATCCCAGTAGTTAGCGCCACCCTTGTTGCTGTTGAGGAATGCGCCGATCTGTGGAATTCCAGCTAGGGATGCGGCTGAACCGAATCCACGCTGTGCAATTGCCTGGTAACGAACCTGGCCATCAGTTGATGCGAAGAAGTTAGTTAGTAGTGACTTCGCACCTGACTCAACACCATGCTTTGCAGCAAATGTTGTTAGGAGCGCACCGCTAACAGATCCAAACATCTTTCCGTAAGTGCCTTCCTTGACACCTGGAACTGGCATTAGGTTCATTGTGAATCCCTTTGCTACGTAATCTGCCCACTCCCAGTTACCAATAACTGCGTATGGAACAGTTCCTGCAAGGAAGTTGTCCTTGCAACCAGTGTCTGTTGCTGGGAAGAAGCCATTGCTCTTCTTGCCATCCATTAGGTAAGTACGAACATTCTTACCAAATGTTGTTGCACTAAATGCACGGCCGTAAACAATTCCACCACGTGAGTTGAATTGGTATGCATCTGCGCCGAGTGCTGAGAATACTGAGTGAGCTCCCCATGACATTCCGCCGCCTGCAATACATAGACCAGCCTTCAAGCCCTTAGATGCCTTGAGTGACTTGTAATTTGAAACCATCTCACCAAAAGTCTTTGGTGCAGATGAAACAAGCTTGGTGTTGTAGATCATTGCAACGTTGTTGATGTCTACAGGAACTCCGTACAGCTTGCCCTTGTATGTAAGGTCAACGAACTGTGTTGGGTTGAAGCGAGCCTTTACAGCTGCTGTCAGTGTTAGTGGAGCAAGCTTTCCGCTCTTTGCACCTGTTGGTACCCAGTCATTTCCGCCAACAACAATATCTGGACCTGATGCATCAGTTGCTTTATCAAAAGCATCCTTGAGTGCATCAAAGCTTGAGAATGTAACTACCTTTACTGTGTAACCAGAAACCCAGTCACCCTTTGCTGCGATTACCTTTGCA
>JBEAVJ010000155.1:0-2601 GCA_041160995.1 Actinomycetota bacterium
GATGGAGCCGGCGACAAAACCAAAGCCGCCGAGGAAAACCGCTGCTCTAATCAGTAATTTACGGGCCATTTGGCAATGCTATCCCTTGGCGTAATCCTCGTCTTCCAAGGTGCGTACCTTGCGCGGGGCTTTTCGTTCAACCCCATCCCCCAATATGTATGAAGCACACAGGTGATTCCATGAACAGTTGCGGCACACCTCAACGATGTACACGGTGAACTCACCAAATTGACGTTCCATCTCTACTAACTCACGGGGAGTCTTAATGCGCCCTGAGTATTGGCCTAGTTGTTCTCCGAAGGTGTAGCGAAGTTCAACCAGCTCTTCCTTTTTACACACTGGGCAGTTGCGATCGACCTTGTCGCCATGCCATTTAGCAGCGCGCATCAAGTATGGGTCGGCATCGCAGGCATCAACCGTTCCTCGGAAGAGCGCTATCAAGGTAGCGCGCTTATCGAGTGAATAATCGATGAATGATCGTTGCGATTTCATTAAGGAGAAGAATAATCCCAAATAGATGGTTACGCTCTTTCTTATGAGCTTTGCTGGATTAATCCGACATCCACGGCTTTCCCGCCTACTCGCGGTGCGTTGGACGGGGCAGATGACCGATGGTGTCTTTCAAAGCGCCTTGGCATCCTTTGTTTTGTTTTCACCTGAACGTCAAGCAAATGCGTTAAGCGCTGCGATTGGTTTTGCAGTTGTGTTGTTGCCGTATTCAATTGTTGGGCCTTTTGTTGGAACGATCTTGGATCGAGTTTCACGACAACGTGCGCTCTTTTATGCAAACCTGGCTCGAAGTACAAATCTACTAGTGGTTGCAGTTTTTGTTTTTAGTGGAACAACTGGTGTTGCTCTCACTGTTGTAGTTCTTGTTGCATTTGGTATTAACCGTTTAATTCTCGCTGCCTTGTCTGCCGGTTTACCGCTTCTCATTGATTCAAAATCTTTAATTCATTGATTCAAAATCTTTAATTACAGCAAATGCGATCGCAGTAACTGGTGGATCTGTATTGGTTGTTATCGGTGGTGGAATTGGTGTTGGTGTTCGCGCACTAGTAGATGGTGCCGCCCTTGCAGATCAGGCTGATTCCTTGCTTATTCTGCTGGCCGCTGGTGGTTACTTAACCGCTGCGCTGCTTTCCGGACGATTAAGTAAGTATGAGATTGGTCCGATGGAGCATGAAAAAGCCGCTGCCTCTTTTAAGCAGGGCTTTATCGATATGCGGGAAGGTATTGATTTCCTTCGCAAAAATGCAGATACCGCCAGAGGTATTGCAGCTACCGCGGTTCATCGTGGCGGTTTAACAGCGTTAACTTTGACGGCCTTGTTATTGGAGCGCAATACATTTAATGATCCTTCGCGGCCAGAGGATGGCTTACAAGGTTTTGGAGTTGCATTAACTATCGCTGGAATTGGTGTTTTCTTAGGCGCATTCCTTGCACCTTACGGAGTAGCACGGTTTGGTCGACACCGTTGGATTAAGTTTGCCATGTTTGCCAGCGCCTTTTCGCCGATTTTCTTGGCGATCTGGCAGACCGAGATTGCGCTATCTGTCACCGCATTCTTAACAGCTTTTTGCGGACAAAATATAAAAGTGACAAATGATGCTTTAGTGCAATCAAAGATTGATGATTACTACCGAGGTCGCGTCTTTGCTGTTTACGATGTTGTAGTAAATAGTGCAATTGTGAGTGGTGGATTGATTGCAGCGTTGTTATTGCCAACATCTGGTGTTACGGCAAAGGTTCCACTCTTTGTTATGACAGCGTATTTACTGGTTGCAGTTGTTGTGTTGCGACCAAGCAAGTTCAAAGCTACCTACTAGCCCACCACTCAAGAAGTGCTTTGGTAGCGGCCTCTTCACCAATTGGACCTTGCTCAAGACGTAGCTCCATTAAGAAATCCATCGCTTGTCCAACCTCGCGAGATGGTTTCAAATTAAGTAGTTGCATAACCTGAGCGCCATCTAGATCTGGACGAATCTTTGAAAGCTCTTCTTGCTCCATCAATACATCGATGCGTGCTTCTAGTGAGTCATAGGTTGCAGATAAGCGAGCAGCCTTTGCTCTGTTGCGAGTTGTGCAATCGGCGCGGGTTAAAACATGTAAATGTGTAATGAATTCACCTGCATCACGCACATAACGGCGAACCGCAGAATCGGTCCATTCACCTTCGCCATATCCGTGGAAACGAAGGTGGAGCATTGTTAATAGCTCAACGGCATCGATAGTGTCATTATCAAAGCGCAACGCCTGTAAACGCTTCTTTACCAGGCGCGCACCAACGACTTCGTGGTGATGAAATGAAACTCCGCCGCCTTCAATAAAGGCACGTGTCTTTGGTTTACCAATGTCATGTAACAGCGCAGCTAGGCGAATAACAAGATTGGGGCCGCTAAGGCGTTCTTCTAATTCGATCGCTTGTTCTAGCACTGTAATTGAATGTTCATAAACATCTTTGTGGTGATGGTGTTCATCTACCTCAAGACGCAGCTTTGGAATTTCAGGCAGGACGATATCTGCCAAACCGGTATCGACAAGAAGTGTGATTCCGATACGTGGGTTTGGTGACATCATTATTTTTGTAAATTCGTCACG
>JBEAVJ010000064.1:0-5202 GCA_041160995.1 Actinomycetota bacterium
TTCTTAGATGAACCAACCAACATTGTTACGCATGAAGGGGAGTAGTTCAGGCGCTTTACTGAAAGGGGTGTCTTGCCCAACAAATCACGCCAAGCAACAGGTAGATCAGGGTTCAAGATGATTGCATCGCACTCGATGCGCTGACCATCTTCAGTGATAACCGCCTTTGCACGACCATTTTGTACATCAACCTTTGTGACAGTTGTGTTGTACTTAAACTCAACACCATGCTTTTGCGCAGCAGCGGCCATGGCGCGAGGTACTGCATGCATTCCACCCTTAGGGAAGAAAACGCCATTGACTGAATCCATGTAAGCGATAACTGCGTAAATTGCTAGCGCTTGCTGTGGGCTTACACCGGCATACATCGCCTGGAATGAGTACACCTTCTGAAGGCGTGGATCCTTCATGAACTGATTTACCTTTGGTGACAAGCGGCGGAAACCGCCAAGTGCGATAAGGCGTGCAAGGTTAGGTGTCAGCAAGTTAAGAGGCGAATCAATATTTCTATCGATGAAATCATTCATCTCGTACTTGTATAACTTAGTTACAAAATCAACATACTTTGCATAACCAGCAGCCTCTTCTGGGCTGATCTTCTCTGCAATTTCAGCTTCCGTATTTGCATGGACATCAAGTTGCGATCCATCGGCGTAGTAAGCACGATACAGAGGTGAAACGGGCATGAGTTCTACCCAATCCTTCATATCTTCTCCGACGCAACTAAATGCATCCTGAATCAATGAAGGCATTGTTAAAACTGTTGGACCGGTATCAAATGAGTACCCATCTTTTTTCAACAAACCACTGCGACCACCCGGGACTGATTCGCGTTCAATAACCGTTACCTTGCGACCTGCACCTGCCAGACGTAATGCAGCGCTTAAGCCGGCATAACCTGCCCCAACGATGACAACATGATCCGTGGGTCCTTTGACGCGAGCAGGCATTTAAGCACTCCTTTTTGTTGCGATGTTAGCTAGCTCGACGAGCAAAGCCTTTCCATCGTTGGTGAATAGTGATGATTCAGCAGCCGCTAAGGCAGCATCGGTGAGTTTTTCGATAGTTGCTTCCAGCTCGGCACGAGCACCTGTTGTTTCAATGATTTCCTGCAGTACCGCAACACCCTGTGCATCAAGATCTGGGCGACCAAAGTATTTCTTGCAGATCTCTGCTTGTGCAGGGGTTTGGCGCTCATGAGTCATTGCAATCAAAACTGTTCGCTTACCTTCACGAAGATCATCACCGGCAGGCTTACCTGTCACTGACGGATCACCAAAGACACCTAAAAGATCATCACGAAGTTGGAAAGCCTCGCCCAATGGCAGACCGTATGCTGAAAGTGCAGCAAGGATCTCATCACTTGGTTGCGCACTTATTGCTGCACCAAGATGCAGGGGACGTTCAATTGTGTACTTACCCGACTTGTAACGCGCAATCTTCATAGAACGCTCCGTGCTGGTGTCTTTTTGTGTTTGTTCATGAATATCCAAGAACTGTCCAGCCATTAACTCAACACGCATCTCGTTATACAAAGGAATCATTCGCGAGTATTGCTCTGTCGATAATCCAGCGCTGTTCAGCATTTGATCAGACCACACAAGTGCAAGATCACCCAGAAGCACCGCAGCAGATAATCCGTATTGAGGCGCGAAACCATCGAGTTGATCCTGCACATGGATAGATTCAAAGTGGCGATGGATAGATGGCTTTCCTCTACGAGTATCTGAACCATCCATCAGATCATCATGAATCAACGCACACGCTTGCAAGAGTTCCAACGCTGCCATCGCCCGGGTAGTTGATTTCTCGATCGCACCACCAGCTGCAGCAAAACCTGCATAGGCAAATAAGGGACGTAGACGCTTGCCGCTATCTAATAAGAAGGAGGTCAGAGCATCTGAAACGGGTGATAAATCAGATGAGATCGAATTCAGATATGCGCTCTCGCGGTTAAGGAAGATACTTAACTCTTCCTCAACGGCGCTTCGCACGCTCTTTAATGTTGCCTTCGGCTCTGAACTCACGCGGTAACGGTACCCTCACTCCGTGGTAGTTCGCACTTCGTATTCATTCGAGTTCTTCCCTCCAAAGGATGTTGAGGGTGAAGAACGCCTGTGGGCTGCCATCGAGGGGCTTAAATCAATAGCCCCAGACTTTGTCTCTGTTACATATGGGGCAGGTGGATCTACCCGCGATCGTTCAATTCGGATTGCTCAAGAAATTACTAAGCGGACAGGTATTTCAACTGTTGCTCACCTGACATGTGTTGGATCTACTCGTGATGAATTGATCGCAATTTTGCATAGTTATAAAGAAGCAGGAATCAAAAGTATTTTGGCACTTCGCGGAGATCCAACTGGGGGACCAAGTGCGCCTTGGACTCCAACACCAGGTGGTTTCAATCATGCCGATGAATTAGTTCAATTAGCTGATGAGTTTGGTGGATTCACAATCGGAGTTGCTGCATTTCCAGATGGACACCCTGCATCTAAGGGAGAGTTTGAGAAAGATGTAGATGTACTTATTCGCAAAGAAGAATTAGGTGCAACCTTTGCCACCACCCAATTTTTCTTTGAAGCAAAGCGGTACACCCGATTAGTTGAAGCACTTGCCGCCCGAGGATCAAAGTTAGTAATCATTCCTGGCATCCTGCCGGTCACCAACGTTAAGTTACTTCATCGCATGGCTGAACTTGGTGGAACTCCAATTCCTCCACAAATCGCCGAAGCCTTCGCCGCAGTTGAAAATGATCCACAAGCTGTGCGTGAACTAGGAGTAGAGATAGCAACATCACTCTGCAAAGAGCTGCTCGCAGCGGGTGCTCCGGGATTACACTTTTACACAATGAATAGCTCAACAGCCACCCAAGAGATTTACAGAAAGTTAAATGATGCTAAGTAATCAGGAGTTCAAGGCAAAATGGAGTTCTCTCCATAGCGATGCTGAAACAAAGGGCATCGTCGGAGCTTGGCTCAATATTTCATATCGCTTTGGCTTGATTTGTACTTTGCTTCGCATCTCACCAAATGCCCTTACCTACTTAGGCTTGTTAGGTGCTGTCGGGACAGCGCTAACAGCGCAAACCTGGTGGTCAATCGGCTTTCTAGTTTTCTCTCTCTTTTGCGATGGAATTGATGGAAGCGTTGCAATATTCCAGCAGCGTGACAGCAAGTGGGGTGCAACCCTTGACTCTGTTGTCGACCGAATCAGTGAAGCGCTCTGGTTTTACACCCTGTATGTAATTGGTGTTCCAGCCTGGATTCCAATTGCGCTGTGGTGCGTTGCCGCTTTCCAAGAGTATGCGCGGACAAAGTTGATCTCATTAGGTGTGAGTGACCTAGGTGTAGTTACTCCCGCTGAACGTCCTATGCGAGCGAGCTACATATTCATCATCTTGGTGTTGGATCTAGTGGGACTTCCTGGTGTAACAGTGCTTTCAATTATTTTCTTTGCGATTCAGTGCTACAGCTTTATTAGTGTCGTGCGTTTTTCTCGTAGCCAATTGCTTCCGTAACCAAATCTCCACTAATTCCAACTAGCGGTAAGCCACCACCTGGATGAGCCGAACCTCCGACTAAGTACAACCCCTTAATAGGTGAGCGGTTCTTTGCACGCATAAATGCAGCACGAGCACCATTACTTGAAGTTCCATAAATTGCACCACCTGGAGCATGAACAGCGGCTTCTAGATCCGCTGGTGTTCTGATGGTGAGAGATTCCAAGCGATCGCGCACCGATATTCCACGTGCTTCAATTTGATCAATAATCGTATTGGCGTAGTTACGAGCAAACTCTTTATCGCTCCAATTAAATTGACCATGGGTGGGCGCGTTTACTAGTACAAACCAACCTTCTAAAGTTTCATCTTTAGTCATATCTGGATCTTGCGGAGCGCAGATATAGATAGTCGGTTTCTCTACCGGTTTCCCATGTGTAAAGATCGCATCAAATTCAGCGTCGTAATTGTCAGGAAACAAAATAGTGTGGTGGTTAAGAACTTGTTCAGCATCTTTACGCATTCCCAGCAGCAAGCAGAAGCCAGCTACTGATACATCAGCTTTTTCAATATTCCTGCGAGCCTTCTTTAGCAGACGCTTATGCCCCTTGATTAACTTGTTATAGACCAGTGATGCATCTGCATTTGCTACAACAGCATCTGCCTCAACTACAGTCCCATCGGCAAGGATTACACCTGTGGCCTTCTTGCCAACGGTAGTGATAGCTGAAACGGGGGAGTTCAGTTGAAAAGTAACGCCAACATCAGCAGCACGTTGGTACACCTTTTCAGTGAGCTGGCCAAGGCCACCCTTCACATGCCAAGCACCAAAACTCTCTTCAACAAAAGCGATAGTTGATAACACGGCGGGTGCTTTTCGTGGATCTGATCCACTATATGTTGCATATCGATCCATGATGTAGCGCAAGCGCTGATCTTTCAGAACCTCATCTGCATGAACACGCAAAGTTTTCCATGGAGCAATAATCTTCATATCGCGCACAAAGGTGAGGCGCTTGATTAGCGAGATAGGGGATTTCAGTTCAGATTCAATAAATGGTCCACGGCTGACATCCCACATACGCTCTGCACGTTTCATGATGCGATCCCATTGCTGGGCGCTTTCAGCACCAAAGGAGTGTGTGATGTTCTCTAAAGTCTTGTTCCTAGAAAGATTTGCAAACTTCACGCTGCTGCCATCGGCAAATCGATAATCGAAGGATGGATCTACAGATTCGATGGGACAAACAAAACCCATTGGTTTTCCGGTGCGTTGGAAAAAATCTTTATAAACAGCGGGCAATGTCAGTAATGAGGGACCCGTATCAAAGGCAACTTTGCCGATCCATTCGGTGCGGCACTTTCCGCCAACTCGGTCAGATGCTTCATACAAAACAACTTCGTGGCCACCTCGTGACAATCGTGCAGCAGCGGTCATACCGCCCATACCTGCACCAATCACCACGATCTTCATACTGTGCGACCTTTCCACATCACTGTCTTACGCACTAAGTATGAGTAAACAATCAGGTAAATCAGTGCAACGATAGATATTGGATGCAACACACTGTCCAAAACACTTCCTCGACTTTTGATTGCGCTCAAAACTCGAGTACCCACTATTGCACCAAAACCAAGCCAGCCGTATGGATTACCCAGTAGGCCAAGAATTAATGGGGCGATACTCGTAGCAAAGAGAAATG
>JBEAVJ010000065.1:0-10415 GCA_041160995.1 Actinomycetota bacterium
ACACTTCTTGTGGAGCCAAGCGCCTCGACCTGCTGCGCCACCCTTGAGATCTGGAATTACTTTTCCATCAACCAAGACCACTCGAATTAATGCTGAAGGGTTTGCCCTCTTGCGGCAGCCAATACAGCTACGAACAGGAAGGGTTAAATCCAACGGCTTAATGGTATCCGAGCCTTGCTTACTTCTCATAATGACAAGTCTGCAGGCGTGCTTTCAACGGTATCTGGATGAATATCAATGCGCCAGCCGGTTAAGCGCGCCGCCAAGCGAGCATTTTGCCCATCTTTTCCAATAGCAAGGGAGAGTTGATAATCCGGAACCGTCACCTTTGCACTGCGCGTGGCAAGATCTGTGATTTCAACTTTGCTTACCTTTGCAGGTGCAAGTGCTGCAGCGACAAACTCGGCAGGATCTTCAGACCAATCAACGATGTCAATCTTTTCGCCATGTAGTTCATCCATAACCGCACGTGCACGCGATCCCATTGGACCAATTAATGAACCCTTAGGACTAACTCCTGCACGGTGAGTTTTAACTGCAAGTTTGGTGCGATGTCCTGCTTCACGTGCAACAGCCATAATCTCAACGATGCGGTCATTAATCTCTGGAACTTCAAATGCAAAGAGTTGCTTTACGAGTGCAGGGTGAGAACGGGACAACATGATCTCTGGCCCCTTTAATCCCTGCTTTACCTCGACAACAAAACACTTAATTCGATCACCGTGTGTATATACCTCGCCAGGCACCTGCTCTTGCGGCGGTATACGACCTTCGACACGACCTAGATTGACGTTAATCATCTTTGGATCGCGACCTTGTTGCACAACACCAGAAATAACATCACCCACAGATGTGGTGAACTCTCCAACGATTTCTGCATCATTGGTCTCACGCATCTTTAATTTAATAATCTGTCGAGCTGTCGATGTTGCCACTCGTGAGAAGCCATCAGGAGAGTCAGCCTCCTCGCTAATGCGAGTTCCATCTTCACCAAATATTGGTACCAGGATCTGAATCTCACCGGTCTCGCGATCTAAGTGAGCTCTTGCATGACGCTTTGCAGTATCGGTCTGGTTATAAGCACCTAGTACAGCAACCTCAATTGCATAGATTAAATCCTCAAGAGAAATATCTTTCTCTGTTGTTAGGGCGGCAAGCGCAGACATCTCTACATGCATTAGATCTCATCCTTACGATTGAATTCGATCTCAACATGAGCTTTCTTGATGTCGGCAAAGGCAACCTCATGAGTCTTCATACGACCCTTGATATTTTCAATCAGAATTGCACGAACTTCATCAAACTCAGTCAGACGGCCAGAAACTTCGCTCTCATCCTTCAAGGTGACTTTTACAATTCGAGTTAAGTTCTTGGTCCAGTGACGCGGCAAAGTTAATGGTCGCTCAATTCCCGGAGATGTAACCTCTAATGTAAAGGCCTCTGTCAGTAGAGGAGATTCATCTAATATTTCAGATATTGAGCGGCTAATTGAGGTAACTTCATCAAGGCTCAGTGGTTTTAATCCATCAACCATGCAGGTAACGATTCGGTGATTTCCTGGATTACTTGTGAAAACATCCTCTAGAAAGAAGCCCGCATCTTCTACAGCTGGGCGGATTAAATCGGCGATTGAATCTTTAAGGGCCACAAATCTCTTCTTTCTATTAAGTTGTGGCGTAAGTGTAACCCAAGTATTTAGAAGGTATCAATTCCTACCTTGATGATCAACGCAAGGGTAACAATGAGGAAAACCTTACGAACCAGGGTTGAGCCACCCTTAATTGCAAGGCGAGAGCCAAGGATTGCACCGGAAATATTGGCAATACCCATAATGATTCCTACCTGCCAAATCACCGCTCCATTGAATCCAAAGACCATTATTGCGCCCACATTTGTTGCGACATTGACTACCTTGGCGATTGCGCTAGCTGTAATAAATGCGTAGCCAAGTGATACAACCAAAATCAACATCAGAAAAGAGCCTGTTCCAGGACCAAAGATTCCATCGTAGAAACCAATAATCGCTCCCGCAAAAGCGGCGATCTGAACTCTTTGCTTCGGAAGGTGGCGGAGATTTTCATACTTGCCTAAATCTGGTTTAAACCAGGTATAAATCGCAACAACAATTAAGAGCACCAGCACCATGGGACGCATGCTGCTGGTTGGAATTTTGGAGGCGAGCACCGCGCCACCTGCAGATCCAAGAAATGCGGGAACTCCCATTCCCAACAAAATCTTTGGGTCAGGCTTTATCTGCTTTCGGTACAAAGCAGCCGCTGTGGTGGTTCCAAATACCGCAGATAATTTATTTGTACCTAAAACCTCAGCGGTTCCAGATTTAGGTAAACCAATCAGCAACGCAGGTAACTGAATTAATCCCCCGCCACCCGCGATGGAATCAACAAAGCCTGCAAAAAATGATGCTGCAAGTAGAAATAGTGCGGTAGCAAGTGTTAATTCGTAAAACACAATTACTTCAGAAGTTGCGCGATCGCAGTAACAGCGGAAGAAAGTGCAACTTCCTGCTTATCTCCACTCTTGCGAACTCGAACCTCAACATTGCCTTCAGCTAAAGCCTTGCCGACAACTACGATGATTGGATTTCCAATGAGCTCGGCATCCTTGAACTTAACGCCTGGACTGGCATCGCGACGGTCATCTAACATGACTGAAATTCCTTGGGCCTCTAAATCGGTTCCAAGCTTGAGCGCGGTTTCAAAGAGCAGATCATCCTTACCTGCAGCAACGATATGTACCTTTGCTGGCGCAAGCTCTGCCGGCCAATTAAGTCCGATCTCATCATGGGTTTGCTCGGCAATAGCTGCAACTGCACGCGTTACGCCGATTCCATAAGAACCCATTGTGACGATCTGAGACTTTCCATTCTGATCCAAAACTGTCAGGTTAAGTGCTTCTGCGTACTTGCGACCTAGTTGGAAGATGTGGCCGATTTCAATCGCACGATCAATGACAACTGGTGTTGCACACTCTGGGCAGGCATCTCCAGCACGAACTTCAGCGGCTTCAACATAAGCATCAGGTGTGAAGTCACGACCATTCACCACATTTCGTGCATGACGATCCTTTTGATTTGCACCTGTTACCCATGAAGTTCCTGGAGCAATTCGTGGATCTGCATAAACAGTAATTCCAGATTTCTTTGCATCCTGCGGCCCGATGTATCCCTTTACAAGTGCTGGGAACTTTGCAAAATCTGCATCCTCAAATACACGTAGCTCATGAATGCCACCAAGGTTTTCTTGGAAACGCTTAAGATCAACTTCGCGATCACCTGGTACCAAGACGCAAACCGCCTTGTTATCAGCCATCAACATCACATTTTTCAATGTGTGCGCACCCGTGTATCCCCCACCGAACTTTGAGTTCAGTAGTTCGACAAGGGTGTCGATAGTTGGTGTGTTGGGAGAATCAAAAGCTTCAACAGCTGGAACCTTGGAAGAATCTTGTGCATCTACCTTTGTAACCATCGCTTCGACATTGGCTGCAAATCCACACTGAGGACATAAAACATAAGTGTCTTCACCAGTTGAACATGGTGCCAAGAACTCCTCTGATTTAGAACCACCCATTGCACCAGAAACCGCTTTCACGATGTTGTACTTCATGCCTAGGCGATCAAAGGTCTTTACATAAGCCTCGCGGTGATTTTGGTATGAAAGCTCTAACCCAGCATCATCTAGATCAAAAGAGTATGAATCCTTCATGACAAACTCTCGTCCACGGATGATTCCGCTGCGTGGTCGAGCCTCATCACGGAACTTTGTCTGGATCTGGTAAATGCTGAGCGGAAGATCCTTATACGAGGAGTACTCCCCCTTAACCATGAGAGTAAACATCTCTTCATGTGTTGGGCCTAGTAAGTAATCTCCACCCTTACGATCTTGCAGACGAAACAGTGATGGTCCGTACTCTTCCCAACGATTTGTTGTTTCATACGCTTCACGAGGAAGAAGTGCTGGAAAGTTAACCTCTTGAAAACCTGCATTGTCCATCTCTTCACGAATTACACGTTCGACGTTGCGCAGTGTGATGACACCTAAAGGAAGCCAAGAGTAAATTCCGGCAGCGATTCGGCGAACATAACCTGCTCGCACCAATAGCTTGTGGCTTGCGACCTCGGCATCTGCTGGGTCATCGCGAAGAGTACGCAAAAATAGCGTAGACATTTTCAACATATGTGAAGCCTATCGAACATCAACTGAAGGTTGCCCTGAAGCAACTCCGGCGGCTTCCATTTCTTCAGCTAAACGCATCGCTTCTTCGATAAGCTTAACAAATATCTGGCCCTTGCCATTTCCTGATGCAACACCAAGGTCTGCCTCGCGTGCCTCGCCCGGACCATTTACTACGCAGCCCATGACAGCAACACGTAGTGGAACTGTCATTCCCTGTAATCCTGCCTGAACCTTTTCAGCCAATGTGTAAACATCGACTTGCGCACGACCACATGATGGGCAGGAAACAATCTCAAGTTTACGTTGGCGCAAATTAAGTGATTCCAAAATTGAAATACCTACCTTAACCTCTTCAACAGGAGGCGCAGATAGTGAAACGCGAATTGTGTCGCCAATACCCTCTGCTAGCAAGATTCCAAATGCGGTTGCAGATTTGATTGTTCCTTGGAAGATCGGTCCAGCTTCTGTAACACCTAAGTGCAATGGGTAATCACACTTGGCGGCAAGGATTCGATAAGCATTAACCATCGTTACTGGATCATGGTGCTTTACTGAAATTTTGATATCTGAGAAGCCATGCTCTTCAAATAATGATGCCTCCCACAGCGCAGACTCTGCCAGGGCTTCTGGTGTTGCCTTTCCATACTTTGCTAACAAACGTGGATCTAGAGAACCTGCATTTACGCCGATTCGAATTGGAATTCCAGCATCTCCTGCAGCTTTAGCAACCTCTTTTACCTTGTCATCAAATTGCTTGATGTTTCCAGGGTTTACTCGAACCGCAGCACATCCTGCATCGATTGCAGCAAAGATGTACAAAGATGTACTTAGGTTGAAAGTGAATATCTGCAATTACGGGAATCTGAGATTTCTTTGCGATCTGCGCCAATGCATCAGCATCATCCTGACTTGGCACCGCAACGCGAACTATCTGGCAACCAGATGCTGTTAGCTCTGCGATCTGCTGCAAGGTGGCGTTGACATCTGCTGTCAGTGTTGTGCACATCGATTGAACAGAAACCTGTGATTCGCTTCCAACACCTACAGATCCAACCTTGAGCTGACGAGTCTTGCGACGTGGGTGCAGCGTTGGAGGTGGTGCGCTTGGAATTCCGAGATCAACCATGGCTTTATTCTGCACTACAGGAGCAAATTCTGCCGAATTAGAGCCAAAGTAGCTTCCCTAAAGATTGAGGGTCACCGGATTAATCACATCTGCCACCAAGAGCAAGAGTGTCAGCGTTGCTAAAACAACGAAAACAACCATTGTGATTGGGGTTAGAACTGTCACATCGATTGGTGCCGGACGTGGACGACCGCGCAAACGTGCAAGGAATGCACGAATCTCATCTGCGATAGCAACCGCCATATGTCCACCATCTAAGGGCAGGATAGGCAAAAGGTTAAAAACACCAACGAAAATATTCAAACTGGCAACGATCAGCACAAAGGTTGCTAACCGCTCCATTGGAGTTAACTTGTCACTTCCTACAGCTTCACCTGATACGCGTGCGACTCCAACAACACCCACCAAGCCATTTGCATCTCGCTCTTCACCGCGAACAGTTGCACCCCAGAGAGCAGGAATCTTTTCAGGTAGCTTGCCGAGTGATCTCACACTCTCAGTTAAGAAGTCACGAGTTACTATCGCTGAGTTCTTGATTGAAAGAAGAAGCCCTGAACGCTTTAAACCAACATCATTGACGATTCCGAGAACATATCTCTTAGTTCCATCGATATCTGTCAATCGCGCTGAAGCGGTAACTGAAATCTCTTCACCATTGCGGTTGAGAACTAGGGAAAGTTCCCTACCTTGTGATTCACGAATTACTTCGACATCTTTGTACCACTCGGTGACCCGCTTACCATTTATGGAAACCACTTCATCGCCTGCTCGAATCCCCGCAGCTTGTGCCGCCGAGTTAGGAACTACCTCGTTAATAACTGGAAGTACTTGATTAGTTCCAATTCCTGCAAAGAGGGTAAACAAAAGCACAAAACCCAAGACAAAGTGGAGGAATGAACCGGCACCTAAAACAATCAACTTTTTGCCGGATGATGCTTTGTAGAAAGCACGATCTTCTTGGCCTGCTGGCATCTCATCATTAGGTGCCATGCCTTCTATCTTGCAATAGCCGCCCGCAGGAATAGCCTTGACGCCAAACTCAGTCTCGCCACGTTGTACCGACCACAACCGCTTTCCGAAGCCAACAAAAAACTCAGATACCCACATTCCATACCGACGTGCGGTGATGTAATGCCCAAACTCATGCACCATGACTGAAGAGAGCAGCGCAACAACAAAGGCAAGGATTCCAAGAAGTTCCATTACATACCTATCGTGAGAAGTTGCGTCGGAGTATGCACGATACCTCTGACACCTTAGAAAGCATCACTTATCGATCGAGAAGGTTCTGAGTTGCTGAGTAAACGCTGCCATTGCGACGCTTTGCAATAGCGCTGAGAGCTTCGAGTACAACACGGTTCGCCAAAATAGCTGTGATATCAGCTGAATCAAATGGTGGGGCTACTTCAACCACATCAATTCCAACAATAGGAAGTTCTAGGCAGATTCGGCGTACCGCTTCTAGCAACTCGCGGCTTGTCATTCCGCCAGGCTCTGGCGTTCCTGTTCCGGGTGCCATTCCTGGATCTACAACATCAATATCTACAGATAGGAAAACGCCATCGCAACCATCGGTAAGTGTTGCAAAAGATTCATCGAGCACAGCCTTTAATCCACGGTTGTGAATCTCTGTCATCTCATATGAACGCATTCCCTGATCGCGCATCCAGTTGAGTGTTGCATCCTCCGGCCAATAGCCGCGCAAACCAAGTTGCAAGAAACGATCTCCACGAACATAGCCATTGTTAATCAAGTTACGCATAGGAGTTCCGTGGCCCACCAGTGCGCCAAATTGATCTTCGCCAGTATCTGCATGAGCATCGAAGTGAATCATTGATACTGAGCCCATACCGCGATGGGTTGCAATTCCGGCAACATCGGCAGATGCAATCGAGTGATCGCCGCCAAGAATTACCGGGATGATTCCTGCACGCGAAATCTTTTCCGTTGCATCCTTAAGAACAGCAAGAGATGCAACTAAATCTCCGCCCGGCATCAATAAATCGCCAGCATCAAAAACCTTAAGATCCTTTAAACCATCGGTACGCAAGGCTAGGTGCGGCCGTGAACCATCATGTGGAAGGTAATCTCCCCCGCGAATTGCTTGCGGGCCAAACTTTGCACCCGATCTGTGCGATGTGCCGCTATCAATAGGTGCGCCAACAATGATGACATCTGCACCTTTATATGTTGCGGGATCATCTAAATCGCATGCTGGAATTCCGAGAAAGGTAAAGCTAGGGCCATACATATTGCCGTGGTTGGTCACTTAGAAACCTTTACCTTTTTACCGACAAATTGGCCGGCGATAACAATGAACAATGCAAGGAAGAACATCGCAGAACCGATCACATTTGCTTGTGCTGGAATTCCACGAGCTGCAGAGGTGTAAACAAACTCAGGGAAAGTCTTCAACGTTCCCGAGTTAAAGTTAGTAATAATAAAGTCATCAAAGGACAAGCTAAAAGCTAACAGCGCTGCTCCTGCAATTCCTGGTGCTACCAATGGCAGAGTGACCCTTCTAAAGGTTTCTAGTTCATTGGCGTAAAGATCCATTGCTGCTTGCTCCAGACGAGGATCCAAAGAAGCGATACGAGCCTTTACCGTGACCACAACAAATGAGATACAGAACATCACGTGTGCAATAACAGTTGGCCAAAATCCTGGGTTGATCTGGAATACCAGGAAGAGTGAGAGTAATGATGCACCCAGAACAATCTCAGGTGTTGCCATCGGCAAAAAGATTAAGAGGTTTGAAGAAGAGCGACCTTTGAATGCATAACGTCCAATCGCAAAGGCAATCATTGTGCCCAGGATCGTTGAAAAAATAGTCGCCAACAAACCAATTTTGATTGAGTTTCCTAAAGCTTCACAAACCTCTGGTGCACCACATGGGTTCTTCCAGTTATCTAATGTAAATCCTTTCCACACAAGATTGGATTTTCCAGAGTCATTAAATGAAAAGGCAAAGGTGTAGGCAACTGGAATAAACAAGTATGTGAATCCGAAGAAGGCGTAGATTCGGATTAAGTTACGACCAAACCAACGAGAGATGCGTGCATTCAGCGGAATAGTAGGAATCGAGGCATCCTTTTGCTTCACGTGGGCGCTCATACCAACTCCTCCGTTCCAGCTTTGCGAATATAGAGGGTTACAAGAATCAAAATCGCCGCCATTAAGGTGAAGGAGAGAGCTGCTGCGGTTGGGTAATCAACAATTTTGAAGTAACGGGATTCAATGACATTTCCAAGCATTCTGGTATTTGGAGAGCCCAAAATCGCCGCATTGACATAATCACCAGCTGCAGGAATAAAGGTTAAAAGGGTTCCTGCTACAACTCCTGGCATTGATAGCGGCAGGGTTACCTTGCGGAAGGTTGTAATTCCATTGGCATAGAGATCACCAGATGCCTCCATTGTGCGTGGATCAATACGCTCAAGAGATGCATACAGTGGCAAGGTCATAAATGGAAGAAAGTTATATGTCATACCCATGACAACTGCAAATGATGTTGAGGTCAGGGTTGTGCTTTCGCTAATTACTCCAATTGTTCGCAGCGTTGGAACAACAAAACCTTCTTCGCCAAGAATCTGCTTCCAGGCAACGGTTCTGAGCAAAAAGGAAACTAAGAATGGAGCGACAACTAGAACCAGTAAGAAGTTCTTAAATCTTCCTGCTTTGAATGCGATCGCGTAGGCAAGTGGGTAAGCAATAGCTAGAGCTAAAACCGTTGCACACAGTGCATAGATGAAAGATCGCGCAAACTGTTCCTGATTTTCGGTAAATGCATCGATGTAGTTTGAGAAACGTAATGTTTGCTCGTACTGGCCAGTGTCTCCATTGGCTATTGGTGTCTGCGTAGATGTCTGTGCAAGGTTAACGATAGGCACAATGAAAAAGGTAAAGAGAAAGAGAAAGCCTGGCAGGAGCAACAGGTAAGGCAGCTTCACCTTTGACACAATTGCACTCATTCTTCGTCTAGATCCTCAGGAATAACCTCTGTACCAGCTTCGGCATCCTCATCTCCGCGGAGTGCAAAGGTGAAGTTAGGCTCCCAAGAAATAACTACCTCATCGCCCTTTTCAAATGGCGCAACACCATCATCATTTTGCTCAAAGACCATAACCTCTTGTCCCCATGGCATCAACACTTGGTACTGAGTTGATACACCGATGTATGAAACATCTTCGATGCGACCACCAGTTAAGGTGTTTCCACGAGTTGGTGTTCCTACCAATGAGATTCGGAATTTTTCAGGTCGAATACCGGCATAGATTTCGGAATTTTTCAGGTCGAATACCGGCATAGATCGAGTTATCAACGGCGTGAGAACGCTTCTTTGGCATCGCAATCTTTTGCCCAAAGAGATCTACGACCAAGTTATCGCCATCAGCTCCTTCGATCCGTCCCTTGATCAAATTTGATTGACCCAAGAAGTTAGCCACAAATGCGGTCTCTGGATTGTCGTACAGATCTGCAGGAGATCCCATCTGCTCAATCTCGCCCTCATTCATTACCGCGATGGTGTCAGCCATAGTCATGGCCTCTTCCTGATCATGGGTAACGTGAACGAAGGTGAGCCCAACCTCGCGCTGGATCCACTTGAGCTCAATCTGCATCTGACGACGGAGTTTGAGATCAAGTGCACCCAATGGCTCATCCAAAAGCAACAATGCAGGGCGGTTAACAATGGCACGCGCTAAAGCGATGCGCTGCTGTTGTCCACCTGAAAGTTGAGTTGGTTTGCGCTGCGCAAGATGTGGAAGTTCTACAAGCTCTAAAACCTTGTTTACATCTGCATCGACACTTTTAATTCCACGACGGCGAAGACCAAATGCGATGTTCTCAAAGATTGTTAAATGAGGAAACAAGGCATAGTTCTGAAAAACAGTATTGATGGGACGCTGATATGGACGCTTGGTCGTGATATCAGTTGAACCCAAATGAATACTGCCAACAGTTGGCTCTTCCAACCCTGCGATCATTCGCAGGGTTGTTGTCTTGCCGCATCCTGAAGGTCCAAGTAATGCAAAGAATGAACCTTCAGGAATTGTTAATGACAAATCATTAACTGCGGTGAAATCTCCATATGT
>JBEAVJ010000004.1:0-13852 GCA_041160995.1 Actinomycetota bacterium
TCCTTCCACTCCTTTCCAGAAGGTGCAGCGAAACGGAAGGTTGAGCCACCAAAATCAAGAGACAATATCTCCTCTGCTTCTGCAGCGGAGTCGATTAACAAATCTCTACCTGTTATTCCTGCCTCTAACTCTCCAGAACCAACGTAAACCGCGATATCTCTTGGTCTTAAGTAGTAGAACTCAACTGAGTTTTCAGGATCGATCAGAACAAGGTCACGGCTATCTGTTCTTTGACGGTAACCAGACTCTTTAAGAATCGCAATAGAGCTATCTGCCAGAGATCCTTTATTAGGAACTGCTATTCGTAACATAGGTTCTCCTTAAAGAAACTTGTAGATGTCGTTAATGGTCAAGCCACGAGCTAGCATCAAGGTTTGAAGATGATAGATAAGTTGGCTGATCTCCTCAGCTAATGCCTCATCATTCTCATGCTCAGCGGCAAGCCATACCTCGCCTGCTTCTTCGAGGATTTTTTTTCCAATAGCGTGAACACCTGCATCTAACGCGGCAACGGTGCCAGAACCCTCAGGTCGCTCAATGGCTTTCGTGCTCAACTCAAGCCATAACTCTTCAAAGGATTTCATGGTCGTAGTTTACTGTAGCTAGAGCTTGCTCGTTGCGAATTTTCTGATGTCGACAACCATCTGCGCTGGATCTGCCGCATTGAAAACCGCACTACCGACTACAAAGGTGTCTGCTCCAGCATCGAGTGCAATCTCAATAGTATTCATAGAAATACCACCATCGACCTGTAGCCAGATAGGGCGATCCCCAATGATCTCTCTGGTGCGACGCACCTTATCCATCATGTTCTCCATGAACTTTTGACCACCAAAGCCAGGTTCAACGGTCATGATCAAGAACATATCAACTAGTTCCAGGTGCTGAATGTAATCTTCTATTGAGGTATTTGGCTTAATGCCCAAGCTTGATCGAGAGCCAGCTGCGCGAATGTTTTTTAGGGTTTGAGGGATGTTGTTAGTGGCCTCTGCGTGGATAGTCACCGATGCACATCCAAGTTCAGCGTATTGCACCGCTATCTCATCAACATTTGCCACCATCAAGTGGGCATCAACTGCAAGGGAGGACTCGGTAATAATCTTTGAAGCCGCCGCAAAATCGAAGGTGAAATTTGGAACAAAAACATCATCCATAACATCGAGGTGAAGCAGATCTGAGACTTGCGCGATCGAATCTATCTCCTCATTTAATCGCGAAAAATCAGCGTTAAGAATGCTCGGTGTGATTCGTATTTCCCTACTCATGCTCTGATTTTACTCGCTCTTCTTTTTGAAAAGAGCTAAGTACATAGCATCGGTGTCGGATCGATGTGTCCACAGCGACATCGCCATATCGCGCTCTGAGTTTTCAAGATTAGTCGGAAGGTATGGCGAGACATCCAACTGTTCCATAGTCAGATGCTTTCTTTTGAGATCAGACACCTGAATTGATGTTTCAGCCAGATGAGGCGAGCAGGTTGCATAGCCAAGGACTCCCCCAACCTTTAGTGCCCGAACTGCAGATTCGATCAACTCTCGTTGAAGTTGAGTGAGCTCTCTGAGATCCTGCAGAGTGCGCCGCCAACGAACCTCCGGACGACGTCGAAGCGCACCTAAACCAGTGCATGGTGCATCAATCAAAATTGCATCAAACTTCTCTTCTTGATCTCCGATTTCACGACCATCGCCTACCAATACCCGATCACCATTGACAACCTGTCGTACCAAATCGGCGCGAACAGCCGATACCTCATTAGCGGTAAAGGTGATCTTCCGTTCTCTGGCGATACTGGACAACAGCGCCGCTTTACCGCCGGGACCTGCGCACATGTCCAGCCAACTTTCCCCGCCCGCTGCGGCTGCGAAAACTAAGGCAACCAGTTGGGATCCTTCATCCTGCACGCCAATTTTTCGTGACTTAATCAAATCAAGGGCTCCCGGATTTCCTTTCCAATGAGCTCCATAGGGTGAATATGTTGTTGGTTCAGCGCCAATGTCGATCAAATCCGAAACGGTAGATAAACCTGGCCATGAAACTAAGGTGGGAGTTGCCGGTTCATTATTGATTGCAAGCGCACTCTCCACTTCATCCCAACTCTTCAACAGATCGAAGTACGCCGAAACAATCCATTGTGGGTGGGAGTACTGAATTGAGAACCTCTCAACATGATCGGTGATCGCATCCAATGGTAAAAACCATTCCTCCTTGCTCTTGCGTGTGACATTGCGGAGCATGGCATTGACAAAGCTGGCTTTAGATTCACCCAAACGTTTGCGGGCTACTTCAACGGTGGAAGCTACTGCTGCATGATCGGGAACTCGCATCTCGTGGATCTGATGAACACCCATGCGGCACACATCGACAATGCCGGGATCTACCTCAGACCATGGGCGATCGCTAATCTGAGAGAGAACCCAGTCATGCTTTCCCTGCATTCTGATGGTTCCATACAAAAGCTCAGTCACAAGGGATTTATCTCGCTCATCCAACTTACTGGAGTTAAGAGCTTGAGGAAGAAGAAGATTGGAGTAACCCTCATTTCTATTCACCTCAGTTAACAAGTCAAAGGCTAGAAGACGTGAAGCCTCGGGCTTGGGCGACTTAAAGGTGTTTCTCCGCGCCTCAGCCAAAGTGTTCCCCGCCCTGCAATCGCGCTCCACGCGCCCAATCAATTGAGCTCATCTCTTTCTTCCCGGCAGGAATAACTGACAAGATTTCAATCGCGGTTTGATTTCCGCATCCGATAAAGACTTTTTTATCAAGAACAACTATCTCTCCTTGTTCAAGATGTATCTCATTATTGGAAATGGCAGCGGTGATCTTGAAAGGTTCACCCTTCCATAGTGACCACGAACCTGGTTCATAGGTGAAAGCTCGTATTGCATTTACTAGGATTTCCGAACTTTGCGTGAAATCTAATTGAGCCTCTGCCTTAGATATCTTCGCAGCTAAGGTGGCAGTTCCACTTTGGGGTGTTGGAGAAACACCATCAGAGATCATAGTTAAGGCACGATCAACAACCGCTGGACCTTCTTGAGCGAGCACTGAGAGCAATTCGAAACTGCGCCACGATGGATTAATCTGGATTGAAGACTGCGCGTAGATAGGCCCTGTATCCATTCCCTTTTCTAACTGAAATACAGAAACACCGGTAACGCTGTCTCCATTCTGTAGACAGCGTTGCGCGGGAGCTGCTCCCCGATAGGCTGGCAATAGAGAGAAGTGAAGGTTGAGAAAGCCATGCTGAGGCACCTCCAAAATCTGTGGAGGCAGTAAAACTCCATAACCTATAGTGATTACGCAATCGAGCGTTTCCAGTGAGCCAATTAAATCCAATGGGGCATGTGGCTTAATGATTGGAATTGAGTGAAGCTCAGCCCAATCTGCAACAACGCTTTGCTTCATAGCCCGACCGCGTCCAGCTGGTTTATCAGGTTGGGTAATGATCAAGGCGATCTCATGATCACTATGAAGTAACCATTCAAGAGTTGGAATCGCAACCTCCGGAGTAGCGGCTACTCCGAGACGCATTAGGTGTTCCGTCCGAAAATTGAGTGTGGCGAATCCTTTACTTGGATTGACTGACCTTTTTCTGAAGCAAGATTGAACCAATCCGACTCACGAATCTCTTTCATCGCCAGTTTGCGATCCTCTTTCGATAACTTATCGATGAAAAGAATTCCATCGAGATGATCGGTTTCATGCTGAAGAGCACGAGCTAAAAATTCACTTCCCTCTACAGTTATTGGCTCTCCATACATGTTGAAACCCTTGGCTACAGCCCTCATTGCTCTAGGGGTTTCGTAGCGCAACTCTGGGAAGGAAAGGCAACCCTCTTCCCCATCCTGCATCTCTTCGCTCAGAGTTAACGTTGGGTTGATCAGATGACCCAGCGCTTCATCAACATCCCAGACAAATACACGCAGAGGAACACCGATTTGTGGCGCCGCAAGACCGGCACCAGGAGCATCCAACATGGTGTCGGTTAGATCCTTCACTAAGACCCTAAGCTCTTTATCGAAATCAACGACCGGTGATGCGGGAGTGGTGAGTACTGGATCACCAAAGTAACGAATCTCCTGAATCGACATAGGTGCAGTCTAGCAATTACCTATAGCGAATAAGGATCTATTCGTAGCGTTAGTAAATCCTTCTTAGAAATACTCCGCCTTCTCTGCAACTCATGCAGGGTGATAGCCAATTGACTCCACTGTTCGCGAGCGACATGTAACACAATCTTGGCTTGATTCTTAGGCAATATGGTCGGTCCGTAAATTCGAACACTTGGAGGTAAACGACCCTCTGATAGGGCCTTGGTGAGACCTGTTGCTATTTGCGTCGATGCCGATGCATCCATAACCATAACCGCCGATAGGACAGTGGGAGGCAACTTCAACTCGGCTCTATCTGCGAGTTCTCGCTTGAGTAAGGGCGCAACATTCCAACGGGCTACCGCTGCGGTGATCGGATGGGAATCATCGATAACAAGCAAAACCTTGCCAGATGGCTTAATGAGAGAAGCACTTTCGAAGATTAGCTCTCTCGCTCTTTCCTGGCTATTGATATCTGTGTGAGAGAAAAAACGTGTTGCATCAAGTATCACAGTTGCTGCATACCCACCTGCAACCATTGGTTGTGCACCAGGTGTAGATAGAACTAATGATGGTCTGTCTTCAACGCTTTCTTTGATGACATCGCCTGCAGAGATAACAACTGGAAATCCGGGAAATGCTCTTGATATCTCCTCAGCAGCACGTTCAATACCTCGACCAGCAAGGTACTGCTTGTCTCTGTTACAAAAGCCGCAACGCCATTGTTCGTAGGCAAGACCACAGTGCACGCAGGTGGGTGGAAAATTTTTCGATGAAACGCTTAATCGACCACCACATGTACATAGCGCTACATTTCTACAGTGAGCACAAAGTAGTGCGTTTCCATATCCTTTTCGAGGTGCAATGAAAAGGACCGGACCTTTTATCAAAGCTTTTTTAATCTCTGAGAAGATTCTTCCTGGTAACAGAGCGCCATCGGTTGGCGAAAATGCCTGGACCTCTACAGTTGTTTTCTGGTTAAGGAACTTGATCTCCCCCGAATCAATGTTAAATGCGCTCCGTACTGAAGGGGCAAAGCCAGTCAGGATTACCTGCACTCCTTCGAGTTGCTGGCGCATTGTGGCGATAGTTGTCGTGTTCCAACCCGGGGAACGTATTTCAAAATGATCCGGAGAGGATTCTTTGAAGATGATAATTGAAGCTAGATTCCTCACGGGTGCAAAGATGGCGCTGCGCGTACCTACAACAACTGCACCGTCAGTTCTCATCGCTAACAAGTAATTACGATATCGCTCTTCGCGAGATATCGAGCTAGTTAATGGAAGGACTGCATCAAAATGAGGTGCAAGAAGTTCGCGCAAACGTTCCACATCTTTTTCATCGGGAGCGATGATTAAAACAGCACCCTTTTTATGAACTTCTTTGACTAGCGAACTTATCTGCTCATAAGGCGATGTAAATGGAGTGAATGTCTTGAAGAATGAGGAGGGCTTGACGGTTGCTTTGATCACATCGGAGGTATTTGACTCAAACTCTTTATCTACCGATGCCACTCTGGGTGGGATCGCTGAGCGAATCAGATCCCAAGGATTGCAACAGTAAAACTCTGAAGCTCGATCTATGAGTTCGAGACTTTGAGGATTTGCTACTGCATGCGGAGAAAGAATTTTGGTGATCGACTTCAATTCACCGGCGCGATCGGGCGCCGACACTCTGGAAACAACTAGACCTTCAGTCTCGCGCCCTCCAAATGGAAGCTGGACACGAACACCAACCTTTACAAGAGCGCTCAATTTCGCTGGGACCGAGTAGTCATAGAGTTGATCGAGATGGAAAACCCCGGTGTCTACGCGAACCTTTGCGACAGGTAGTGACTCAGCTACTGGGCCTGACGGTGCAGGCGCAACCTCCGCCTTGAGACGAAAGAGCCGAGGTGTTGCCACCGGTTACTTAACTGCGTTTTGAAGTGCAGAGACTCGATCTGTTCGCTCCCATGCAAACTCTGGAAGTTCACGGCCGAAGTGACCATACGCACTTGTTAGTGAGTAAATTGGACGTAGTAGTTCTAGATCTCTAATGATTGCAGCTGGTCGCAGATCAAACACTGCTAGAACCGCTTCTTGAATTGCTGCTACAGGAACGGTTTCAGTTCCGAAGGTTTCAACAAATACACCAACTGGTTGAGCCTTTCCGATCGCGTATGCAACTTGTACTTCGCATCGACGCGCTAAACCTGCTGCGACAACATTTTTAGCAACCCAGCGCATTGCATAAGCCGCTGAGCGATCAACCTTTGAAGGGTCCTTGCCGCTAAATGCGCCTCCACCATGGCGGGCCATTCCACCGTATGTGTCAACAATAATCTTGCGTCCTGTTAATCCTGCATCTCCCATTGGGCCACCAATAACAAATCGACCTGTTGGGTTGATCAGGGTGCGTAGATCCTTTTTTGGAAGATCGATCTTTGAGATGATCGGGTTGATAACATATTCAATAATTTCAGGTGTTAACTTCTTTACAACATCAACCTCTTCAGAGTGCTGGCTGGAAATAACAACCGTATCCAAAGCGATGGCACGATCACCTTCATACTCGATGGTTACCTGTGTCTTTCCATCTGGACGAAGATAGGCAAGCTCGCCAGATTTGCGAACCTTGGTGAGCTGTTGAGCTAGAGCATGGGCCAACCAAATCGGAAGTGGCATCAACTCTTTTGTATCATCACAAGCGTAACCAAACATCAGTCCTTGGTCGCCGGCACCTTGAAGATCAAGTGGATCTACAGCTGAAGTGACACGATGCTCGTAAGCATCATCTACACCTTGTGCAATATCTTGAGATTGTTGACCAATAGAGATGGATACGCCACAACTGTTTCCATCAAATCCTTTTTCAGATGAGTCGTAACCGATATTTAGTACGGTGTCACGAACAATGCCCATCACATCTGCGTAGCCATTAGTAGTTACCTCACCGGCAACGTGTACCTGACCGGTTGTAATTAGAGTTTCAACCGCTACTCGACTTTTCGCATCTTGCGACAGTAGTGAATCGAGAACAGCATCTGAAATCGCATCAGCGATCTTGTCTGGGTGTCCCTCGGTTACGGATTCTGAGGTAAAAAGGCGCTTTGACATAGTTTCAACCTAACTGCCGGATGGCTTGATCAAGAAGTGTGTTACTGAGAGCGTCTTTGGAGACTTCCTTGACCGCTATATCCGCTTCATTGCGTAGGAGAATGGTACCCATAGTTGTGTCCTGGCCAAAGATTGCCCCGCCAGAAACATCATTTACATAGATCACATCAAGCCCTTTGCTCTCTAGCTTTCTGCGAGCCTCTTGCAGGTGATCGCTGGTTTCAGCGGCAAAACCAATAAGGACCCTATCGGCTTTGCGTGGAGCCAACTCCGCCAATAGATCTGGATTTGTGGTGAGCTCAATACTGTTAAGCGCATTCTTCTTAATCTTGCCATCAGATACCTGTGAAGGACGAGCATCTGCAACCGCTGCGCTCATGATCAAAATTTTGCAATCATCAAAGCGCTTGCCTAACTCTTCCTGCATCTGAGCTGTTGTTTCAACGGGAACAACAGTGACTCCTTGCAAATCTGATGTATCGCAATTAGCAGCGATCAAGGTAACACTTGCGCCGCGGTTACGTGCAGCATTGGCTAAGGCAACTCCTTGCTTTCCCGATGAGCGATTTCCGATAAACCGAACAGGATCAATTGGCTCTCGAGTTCCACCTGCTGTGATCAATACATGCACACCTGCCAAATCCTGCACTTGACCCGTCAGCTCTTCAAACTTTGAAATAATGGTTGCGGTTTCAGGGAATCTTCCAGCTCCAATGTCTTTACCCGTGAGACGTCCGACCTCGGGATCTAGAACAAGAAAACCTCTAGCACGAAGGGTTTGAACATTAGCCACCGTTGCTGGATCGAGCCACATCGAAGGATGCATCGCAGGAACAATCATTTTGGGCACATCGGTTGCGAGAACGAGATTAGTCAATAGATCATCGGCTCGACCCATGGCGATTCGAGCGATGAGATCTGCCGTTGCTGGAGCGATAAGTAAAAAATCTGCTCGCTCTGCCAATGAAATATGTGGAACGGTATGAACGCTCTCCCACACCTGTGTCGTTACCGCTCTACCTGAAAGCGCTTCCCAGGTAGCTGTACCGACGAAGTTCAAAGAGGAAGGGGTTGGAACAACGGTAATTGCGTAGCCACGGTCTTGGAGACGTCGCAGAAGTTCGCAGGATTTGTAGGCAGCAATTCCACCACCAACTCCGAGAATAACCTCACGGCCTTGGAGTGTCATTGAAAAAACTACGCTGTTGGCTCGAGGTTTTCGATTGTGAGAAGACCTTCATTGATCTCGCGAAGTGCGATTGAAAGTGGCTTCTCATGCACATGGGTTTCAACCAAAGGTCCTACATACTCAAGAAGACCTTCACCCAATTGTGAGTAATAAGCGTTGATCTGACGTGCGCGCTTTGCTGCGTACAAAACTAAGCTGTACTTAGAACCGCTCTTGTCTAGAAGTTCATCGATAGGTGGATTTGTAATGCCATCCATGGTTGTCCCCGCTTCTGTGATCAATCTTGAGAGTCAAACTAACGCTTAATTCTGGGCTAACTCTACCAGTTTCTGGACAACGCTCTCGACCTGGTCATTGACTATAACTACATCGAAATATGCCGCTGCCGCTAGCTCTTCTTGGGCCAGAGTCAACCTTTCAGCCCTTCTTTCCGCCCCATCGGTGCCACGTCCCTCTAGTCGAGCGACTAACTCCTCCCATGAAGGTGGCTCAAGAAAGACCAATAGGGATTGAGGTAGGTGCTCCTTCACTTGCTTGGCTCCTGCTATCTCAATCTCAAGCAAAACATTTCTTCCTTGACGAAGTGCATCTTCTACCTGTTGTTGAGGAGTTCCGTACCTATTGCCGGCAAACTCTGCCCATTCAAGAAATTCATCATTGCGAATCATTGTTGAGAAATCATCGTCGCTCACAAAGAAGTAATCACGTCCATGCACCTCATTGATTCGAGGTTTCCTAGTTGTTGCACTTACGCTTACCCAGAAATCATTTGCTTCCCTGAGTTTCTTTGCGACTGTACTTTTGCCGACTCCACCAGGACCCGACAGAACTATCAACCGTCCTGGTTTAATTGTCATATCGGGTTTCATAAACTCTTGACGAAGCTCCTTGATTTGATGCTTACCTAATCCTTGAATTCTACGTGTGGGTGAAATGTTTAGCCGCTCCATCAAGGAAACGACTCGCACCTTTCCTACTCCTGACAGAGATTCCAGGAGTTCCTTAACTCGCATCTTTCCAACCGCTTCATCTGTTTGGGCTAGGGTGATAACTTGATCGATGGTGAGCGTGCCATCCTTGATATGCGCCTTTACCTCAGCGCGCCGCTTTCGAGATTGCGCCGCTTTTTCCAAGGCAGCTTGACGTTGCTCTGCCGTTAGTTGCGGTGGTAATCCCATGGGATAAATCTAGTGGAGATTAAATTAGCCGTGAGCCAATCAGTTCTGCTCGTTCGCGCATCGCTTGTGCGCCTTGGCTCCAACTTTGCGTGATAGGTCTGCCAATCACAACAAGATTTGCTCCCGCAGCTATCGCATCTTCAGGTGTCATTGTTCGTTGCTGATCATCGCTTCCAGCCATCTCGAGTGGTCTGACTCCGGGGGTAATAATCAAGGGAGTTTGACCTACCGCTGCGCGAACGGCGGAAATTTCAAGCGGTGAACACACAATAGCTCGAGCACCACCGGCTATCGCTACCTTTGCTAAGGAGACTGCAGAATCAAGAGCCGATGCTTTGAATCCAACATCGCGAACATCAGCCTCCGACATTGAGGTCAAAATCGTAACTCCAGTAATAAAGCTCTGTGGCATCGCGTCGGCAGCAGCCTTAACCATTGCTGCGCCGCCAGATGCGTGAACAGTAAGGAACTTTGGGGCTAGATGGGAAACCGCTTTAGCCGCACCACTAACTGTGTGCGGGATGTCATGCAGCTTTAAATCTAGAAAAATATCAGAATCTGTTTCAGCTTGAATTGCCTTCACACCATCATGGCCAAAGGTCAAGAAGAACTCAAGACCTAACTTGAAGACGGAGACATGCTCTTGTGTTGCCCGCACCCACTCGACCGCTGTTTTTAACTCGGGGGTGTCAACCGCTAAAACTATTGGAGCTTTCATTATTTACTCCCCCTCTGCTGCACGGTGGGCAAATCCAACTGCCTGCTTCAGCGAAGTGAAGCCTTTATCCATCAAAAATTGTTTGAGTTCGCTTTGAATAGACATGATCGCTGTTGGATTTCCGAAACTTGCGGTACCAATCGACACACCGCTTGCGCCAGCTAAAATCATTTCCAATGCATCTCTGCCTGAGGCAACTCCACCCATGCCAATAATTGGTGTGTTTGGCAGAGCTGCATGAACCTGATACACCGCACGCACCGCAATAGGTCTAATCGCAGGACCTGAAAGGCCGCCAGTTTTTCCGCCTAGATGAGGACGCATCGTGTCGATGTTAATTACCATTCCGAGAACGGTATTAATCAACGCCAATCCATCTGCTCCTGCATCAACAACACCTTTGGCAATTGATACTAGATCTGTAACATCCGGTGAAAGCTTGGCAATGATTGGAAGTTCGCCACCAATAGTTCTGCGCACACCATCGATAACTCTGCGGGATGCTTCTGGATCGCATGCAAATACCAGTCCACGATTTTCAACATTAGGACAGGAGATATTTACTTCAATGGCACTTATTCCAGAGACTGATCTGAGTTTGCGAGCAAGGGTTGAGTACTCCTCAACCGTCTCCCCCGCGATAGAAACGATGATGCGGGCCTTCTGCTCAACGAGGTAAGGAATGTCTTTCGCGATGAAAGCATCTATTCCCGGACCTTGAAGACCGATTGAATTGAGCATCCCACTTGGAGTTTCAGCCATTCGAGGCGTCGCTCGCCCCGCTCGTGGTTTGGACATAACAGATTTAGTTACTACTCCACCCATATCCTTTAATGGAAAGAACTGCGCTAACTCTCTTCCAGAGCTAGCGCAGCCACTGGCGGTAAAGGTTGGTGCCGGGAACCATGCATTTCCGATAGTTGTTGAAAAATCTACAGTTGTCATAGCTGTTGTCCAACCTGACTCCATTGAACCTTGGAGCCATCCATCACCGGTCCATCGATACAGGAACGCAGATTGGAAATACTTCCATCCTCATTCTCAACTGGAAGTACGCAGGTCATGCAGATTCCGATTCCGCAAGCCATCGATTCTTCGACTGCGCATTGATGAACTACATCGAACTCATTTGTAATCTTGGTGATTGCCGCCAACATTGGCATCGGTCCACACGAGTAGACAACTGCCACATTGAGATCTTTAATGATCTCCGGGATTGGATCGGTGACTCGACCGGCGGTACCCATAGATCCATCCTCGGTATAGATGCGCATGGAATTGACTGCGCGCTTTCCCTCCATTGGAGCATAAATCTTTGAACCTGTACTTGCCCCCAAGAGCATGTCGACACGACATCCACGTGAGTTGAGGAGTTCAGCTAAACCAAACAATGGTGCCGATCCATAACCACCACCTACAAGTAAAACCGGTACAGCTTCAGTGGGAATTCCAAAGGCGGTTCCCAGCGGTGCAACAAGATCCAGAACCACACCTTCTCCTTGGGCGCACAACCATTTACTTCCTTGGCCATGTGGAGCCACGATTAACTCCATTGTTCCGCCAACTGTTGTGGAGGTGGAGACCCGTGAAATCGCAAAAGCGCGACGCAAGACCATTCTGGAGGAATCTCCGCCAACACTAATTGCGACAAAGTTTCCTGGTTTACAAAAGGCGGCAATATCACCGATATTAATAATTATCTGGTGGTACTGACCAACCTTTTTATTGCTGACGATAGGTGCTAGAAGTTGCTTAGCGCTCTTGTTTATTTGCATCATTTACGCCAACCATTCTTGCAATGATTTAATGCTCAGTGGGCTTGCTTGCAGGAAGCGAACTGCATCCACGGCAGCGCTAAAGCCAGCTGTTGTCGTAATACATGGAATCGATCTTTGCACAGCCGCTGTTCGAATAGCCCATCCATCGGCTCGTGTTCCTCGACCAACCGGTGTATTGATAACAAGGTCAATCTCCCCCGCGTTGATGATGTCCACGATTGTTTTTTCGCCCAAGGTGCCAGTTCCTTCTGAGTGTTTACGAACCGTTGTGCACTCTATGCCCTTAGTGCGAAGAAAGTCGGCGGTGCCATCAGTGGCAAGAATATGAAATCCCAACTCTGAAAAACCGAGAGCAGGCTCTATTCCAGTTTCCTTATCTTTATCTGCCAAAGATATGAAGACAGTTCCAGCCTTGGGCAGCGGACCAAATGCAGCAATCTGACTCTTTGCATAACTCTCGCCAAATGTTGGGGAGATACCCATCACCTCGCCGGTAGATCTCATTTCTGGTCCTAAAACCGCATCCACTCCACGTCCATCGGTGCGACGGAAACGATTCCAAGGAAGTACCGCTTCCTTTACTGAAACACCTCTAGCAATACCGTCGCCTGAAGCCGGAAGAATTCCAGATTCCCGAAGCTCTTTAATTGTCGTTCCAACGGAAATACGTGCGGCAGCTTTAGCCAAAGCAACACCACTTGCTTTACTCACAAAGGGCACAGTTCTGGATGCTCGAGGGTTTGCTTCGAGAACATACAAAGTATTGTCAGAGATTGCGAATTGAATATTAATTAAGCCACGAACATTAACTCCACGAGCAATCTTTTCCGTTGCTATTCGAATCTCATCACGTTGCTCAGGTGTAACTGTCATAGATGGCAGCACACAGGCGCTGTCACCGCTATGAATGCCCGCCTCCTCAATGTGCTCCATTACTCCGCCGAGAAATAGCTCTTCTCCATCAAAGAGTGCATCCACATCTATTTCGATTGCATTATCGAGAAAACGATCGACTAAAACCGGATGATCTGGAGTGATATCGGTTGCACGGGTAATGAATCCACCTAAAGCAACATCGTCATAGACGATCTCCATGCCACGTCCTCCCAAAACAAAGGATGGTCGAACCAGCACTGGGTAACCGATTGCTTGAGCAATGGTCGTAGCCTCTAGTTGCGATGAGGCCATACCGAATTCAGGTGCTCGCAATCCCTGCTCGGCAAGAATGTTTCCAAATGCTCCGCGCTCTTCAGCGAGGTTGATCGCCTCTGGAGATGTTCCAAGGATGTTTACGCCATTTGCCTTCAAACCAGCAGCAAGACCCAAGGGAGTTTGACCACCCAACTGGGTGATTACACCTAAAACTGGACCTGCTTGTGTTTCAGCATGGACAACTTCAAGTACATCTTCAAGGGTAAGAGGTTCAAAGTACAACCGATTGCTTGTGTCGTAATCAGTCGAAACTGTTTCAGGGTTGCAGTTGATCATGATTGTTTCATAACCTGCTTCACGCAAGGTAAAGGAAGCGTGAACGCAGGAGTAATCAAACTCGATTCCTTGTCCAATTCGATTCGGCCCACTGCCCAAAATAATTACGGCAGGTGTAGTTCGCGGACGAACCTCAGTTTCTTCTTCATAGCTTGAGTAGTGATACGGAGTGAAGGCTTCGAATTCCGCGGCACATGTGTCCACCGTTTTGTAAACAGGACGAATGCCTAAATGATGTCGGGCTTTACGAACCTCATCCTCTGTTACTCCGCGAAGGCTTGCAATCTGACTATCTGAGAAACCCTGACTCTT
>JBEAVJ010000066.1:0-4942 GCA_041160995.1 Actinomycetota bacterium
TTTCTTAGCCGAGGCCGGTTTAACTAATTAATCCAGTTTGGCCGTTCACTTTTGCTTCGAAATAGCTTGCCTCACCCCCTCACAAATACCCTATTTACGCTCATTTACGCGGGGAATTAATTACCTTGCCAGTAGCAATCCCCATGCTTTACCCTTAAGCCTTCATCCTCATGGCGAGGATGAAGCTTGAGTTAATTTACTTAGATCTTAAAAGATCTAAATATTGGAAAGGAAACGAATATGTCTAACGCATCATTCGTATCAGCAAACGCTTTGCGTTCTGCTGTGATTCCTTCTGCTCATACAACCAATAAGCCTTCTACTTGGCATACCGCAAAGCCAGCGTTTTACGCAGCTTTTTATGCCGGATACGAGGCCAATGGTGGTTCAATCGAATAATTCGATTTAGAACTGAAGCCAAGGGCCTCGAATCCACAATTCCGATATTTATTACTAAAAAATAAATACAAAGAAAGGCAAAGAAAGCACAAACGGATATCTCCCGATAACCAATGACAACCGAAAGAGACCGGAAGCAGTACCCAACGAAAGTTGGCTAACACAGAAAGAAGAGGTGAGAACATGAGCGTTCTCTTCAGCGAACTACTAGTACCAGGCTGGGCAGATGAGAAGATCGGTTTGGATGCCGTAACGGGCACCTACAGCGATGGCTCCTCATTTAATTTGCCATGCCACACAGCAGATCCTGAGCTCTACTTCTCTGAAGATGAGATGCAGGTTGCAGAGGCGAAGTCGCTCTGCGGTGGATGTCCCGTGCGTGCACAGTGCTTAGAGGGTGCGCTATCGCGCCAAGAGCCAGCTGGTGTGTGGGGCGGCGAACTATTTGAGGATGGTCGCATCATCGCAAAGAAGCGCAAAGCTGGACGACCTACTTTGAAAGAGGTTGCTGCACGCAATGCAGAAGGTGAATTGATTGAACTCAATGTTTCTAAGGATGAGCGCGAGGAGAGCGCTGCCTAAGATGCGAAGAGATTTAAATTTGCTAGTGAAGGCCACAGTGCAAAGAGGATGGAGATCGGCAGGATAAGGAATACAACTGGAATCATCATTGATATTTCAGCCTTTCCCGCCGCTCCCATCACTCGATTTCTCTGATTACCACGGGCTTCAACTGCGTGACGAGAAAGAACCTCTACAAGCGGTGCACCACGCAGGGTTGCAGTTACAAGGGCATCAACAAATCTTCTAATCATCACTGATTTCACACGGCGTCCCATCGCATCCAAGGATTCATGTAAGGGTGCACCAGAACGCACTCCAGCAACAACAATCTGAAACTCCCTAGAGATTGCCCCGTCAGCACTATTAGCAATTCGAAGCATCGCGCTCATCGGTGTTTCACCAGCAGCAATCGCAAGAGTTAACATCTCAACTACCGCAGGAAACTCCGCTTCAATCAACTCTCGGCGCTTCTTAACATCTTGAGATAGTTGTCGATCAATAAGTAAGTAAATTGTTGCTGACGCGATGGATGAGCCGATCACGGTAAGAATTAATGATCCAGATAATGCCAGTAAGAAAGCCAAAGTAATAGCGGCAGTACCCGCACAGTATCCATACTGCTTTATGCGAAACTCTTCGTAATCTTTGTCGCTACCTTTACCCAACTCTTCAAGCCGTATTCGTAACTGGGTTCTGTCACCACTGGCACGAGCGGTCTTTCGCGAAATTCTCCTTGCCTCGTTTAATGGATCAACCTGATCGCCAACAAGTATCAAGAGTGCAGCAGGAACAACGAGCAAGGCTGTAACTATTAGTGTCGTTATCATTGTGCCTTACCCCAAATCGCAAGGTTTGAATCGATGCTTTGCGTGAAGACACGAGGAGTCTGCGGCAATCGTCCTAAGCGATTCATCCAGATATATGCAACAGCGGTCATAAACAATCCGGCAATTAAGATCAAAGCACCAGTTGGAGTTGAGTATGCAATCGCGGTGCTTGGTTGTGTTGAGAGAAGAAGCAAGAGAATCCAGGGAGCAGCCGCTGATATATGAGCGGAGTTTTTAATCCACCCATGCTTCACATCAATCTCACGACGTAGTGCTAAATCTTGCCGCAGGAAGTCACCAAGAGTGCGCAAAATCTGTAGGAGCTCACTTCCACCCAAGGCTTTTGCGATGAGTAAAGCCTCAAATATTTGGTCACTACCGTGATGTGCGAAGCTTGTTTTTAACTCTTCAATCGCCTCCGTTAAATCACCGTTTCTAAACAATGTAGCTTTAAATCGCACAAATGAAGGCCTTAATACCTCGGGCCCCCGCGTTGCCAACCCTGCAAGTGATTCAGACAAAGACAACCCTGATTGAATGCCTGACATTAAGTGATCAATAACCTCGGGCCACGCTGCAACGAGAGCCGCTTCATTCAGTGAACTTTTCGCCTTCACAGTCACAAATGCGATCCCTGCCGCCAAAGTTCCAAAAGCGGCTGCAATAACCAATGAACGAGTCATAAGCAAGACAACAGCGGTGGATATTGAGGCCGAGCTTCCAATTCGAAGTGAAAGTTTCATGAATGCCACCACGATGAGAGCGGCTCTCCGATTGCCGCAAATTTTTCAGGATGTGGCAATGCACCAACACCGCGGATGTATTGAGCACCATCCCATTTCCATAGCATCTCGATTTCAGCCCGATCATTTTCATATCGGCCAGTTACTGCGGCTACCTCATTAACTCGTCTAACACCCGATGAATCCAAGGTTGCATGAACTATCAAATCAATAGCGGAGGCAACTGTAGGAGCGATGAACTTGTGTGAAATATTCTCTCCGGCAAGCAAAGGCAGGGTTTGCAACTTGATAATCGCATCTCGTGGTGAATTGGCATGAAGCGTTCCCATACCTGGCAATCCTGAGTTCAAGGCGATTAGTAGATCAAGTGCTTCAGCTTCTCGAACTTCTCCAACAATTATTCTTGAAGGTCTCATACGAAGCGACTCTTTAATCAATCGTCGAAGCGGAATTTCTCCTTCGCCCTGAAGATTCGCGCTACGTGTTTGCATCTGAACAACATCAGGCAATTGGGGAGTAAGTTCAAAGACCTCTTCAATTGTGATGACTCTTTCACTTCGTGGAATCGCCCCAGCTAAAGCGTTAAGAACCGTTGTCTTTCCCGCCTGAGTTCCACCGCACACCAATATGTTCAGCCCTGCCTTAACGCTGTAGGTAAGAGCGGTTCCGATTTCTTGGCTCATTACCGTGCGATTAACAAGGTCATTTACCGACAAGTTCTTCATTAAATGCTTGCGGATATTGACCGCCCAATGGGCTGCAGTGATCTCGGGAATTGCCACATGTAATCGACTTCCATCGGGAAGTCGAGCATCAACAAATGGATGGGATAAATCAAGCCTGCGCCCGCTCCACATCAACGCCCGCTCAACTATGTTTCGCACCTCATCGGGGGTCAGCAAGAGATTTGTTAACTCACTTCGCCCATTACGAGCGATGAACACTCTTTCGGGTGAATTAATCCAAACCTCTTCGATGAATGGGTCATTCATAAATGGAGCGATAGGGCCAAAGGTCACATTGAGATCAAGTTCCATTTCGGAAAGGTAGATCGGCTACCGACAAGAATTACTACCCTGTGGATACTCCCGATTTACTGCGAGATAAGTTCTGCCCGGTCAAGTCTGCTGAGAAGGTGCAAGGAGTCCTCATTTTCCTCGCCATACACCTTTGCTACTTTAATGAGTAATGAGTGATCAACTGTCAGTGAGGTCGCATCGAGAAGTCGTTGAACAAATTGTTCTGCATTACTAAAGCCATCTCTGACAATGATTACTACCTCATTAACACCTAGCCGACCGACGCACTCATCCTTTCTCGTCAATTGAGTCAGCTCATAGGAAAAGTGCAAAATGTCATGAGCTCGAACCTGCTCAGATTCTGGGTTGTCAAAGAGAATTTTCACTAGAGCCAATGGCTTATGTGTTCTTGCCGCAAGTGAAATTTCCCGGCGAAGTTGCTCGTAGAAGAAGGAGGGCGAGGCTAAATGAGTTTGAGAGTCATGAATACCATCGTGAGAAAAGAGCATTGAATCCTCCTTTGAGTTAATCTTGTCTCTATGAATCAAGATCCTGCCAAAGCAGCCAAAGCTCGCGCACTAGTGGCATCCCTACTCTTTATTGAGACCGGGGTAATACTTGCGTTAGCGCTCTGGTTAATTGGGCTAACAATTACCTCTGATTCATTTGAGGTGTATCCACTGTTGGGTGTCTTTCTCTTTGCAGTACTGGGTGGAGGAGGCCTTGCCGCCGCTGCTATTGGCTACCGCCGTGGCAAGTACTACGGCAGATCACCTGCGGTTTTGGCTAACTTAATTGCACTTGGTGTTGTTTCATATCAAGTAGAAGCTCATTTGTGGTGGGTTGCTGGACCTCTAGCAGCGTTAGCTGGTGCAACTCTTATAGCTGCACTTCGTGCAATTCCAACTGATCTTTAATTCCAACTGATCTTTACTTGCTACTGATTATTTCGTAGATCCAATAAATCTTTAGAACTACCACTCAACAATCTGATTGTCTTCCCACAAAACTCCAGTTGTATCTCCTGGGTTAAATTCACGGGTTGCTAACCACAGTGCACATGCTGCACCTTCTTCAGCGGTGCGAGGCGCATCGGGTCCACCCATATCTGTCTGTGAATGATTAGGACAAACCGCATCCACTAATAATCCGCGAGCACCTAAACCTGTTTCATGGGCAAGGTTACGAACCATTGCATTAACTCCAGCTTTACTAATTCTGTAGGGTGCAAGACCTCCAGCATTTCCAGGTCCTGACATTCTTCCCAGGCACGCAGAGTAAATGATCACCCGACCCTTACGAGCATCAGCCATTGCAGGAACTACAGCGTTAACAAGGATGAAAACAGAATCGAGGTTGATCGCCATAACTCTGCGCCACTCTTCATCTG
>JBEAVJ010000067.1:0-4596 GCA_041160995.1 Actinomycetota bacterium
GTTATTTGAGATAAGGATTTGAGCGATACCTGCAATAAACAAAGTTGAAATTGAGATCGCTACAAGAACCTTCCAAGAAACCTTTCGATTCTCTCGTGGTTCACGCATCACACTATTTTCAACAAGTAGATCTTGCATGGAACGATCAACATGCATCTGTTCATCTTCAAAAGCGGTCAAGAAGATCTGAGGATCAACATTCAATTTTGTGGCTATGTTCCTTAAGTGCCCACGCGCATAAGTGTCACCACCACATTGCGAAAAGTTGTCAGACTCAATTTGACGCAAAAGAGGGGCACGGATATTTGTGGCTGCAGAAAGTTCATCGATGCTAAGGCCTGCAAACTTTCGCGCCTTAGTAATCATTGATCCAAGGGACATGAAACTTCCTCAATACTGCCAATGGGTGAGAATTTAGTGTAAGTCGTAAGGGGTCAGCGTGACTAGTGCAAGGTGTGATCCAGAGGGGTGAAACTCACCCCGTCACGCTTAGTTAATCTGCCGTTAATAATCGCGAAGAGTTGCAAGCACTGAGTCGAGTTCGTCAGGTTTCACCAAAACGGTTCGGGCCTTTGAACCTTCAGAAGGTCCAACGATTCCTCGTGACTCCATTAAATCCATCAAGCGACCAGCTTTTGCAAAACCAACACGTAACTTTCTTTGCAACATCGATGTTGATCCAAATTGAGTGCCAACTACAAGTTCAACGGCTTGACACAAAATATCTAAATCATCGCCAATCTCTTTATCAACCATCTTCATTTGGTTAACTGGCGCGGTTACATCATCGCGATAACGTGGCTTTAACTGCTTCTTTACATGAGAAGTTACCGCTTCAATTTCGCGTTCTGAAACATATGCTCCTTGAATACGTATTGCGCGACTAGCACCCATGGGGATAAACAATCCATCGCCTTGGCCCACAAGTTTTTCCGCACCCGGGCTATCCAAAATAACTCGACTATCTGCAAGAGAACTTGTTGCAAAGGAAAGACGAGAAGGCACATTTGCCTTAATCAATCCCGTTACAACATCAACAGATGGGCGCTGGGTTGCAAGTACTAAGTGAATACCAGCAGATCGTGCCAACTGAGTAATGCGAACTACAGATTCTTCTACCTCTTTTGCTGCCACCATCATGAGATCTGCAAGCTCATCAATGATCACTAAAAGGTAGGGATAAGGCTCGACAGTTCGATCGCTGCCTTCGGGAACTGTTACCTTTCCTGCGCGCACCGCCTTATTGAAATCATCAATATGTCTAAAGCCAAAGGTTGATAGATCCTCATAACGAAGATCCATTTCGCGTACAACCCAAGTGAGGGCATCGGCAGCCTTCTTTGGATTAGTAATGATCGGAGTAATTAAATGTGGAATACCTTCATAGGCATTGAGCTCTACACGTTTTGGATCAATCAAAACTAGTCGAACATCATCTGGTGTAGCGCGCATTAAAATCGAGGTAATCATCGCGTTAATCATCGATGATTTACCGGCACCTGTTGCACCTGCAACTAAAAGGTGTGGCATTTTTGCAAGGTTTGCGCAGACAAAATTGCCCTCAACATCCTTGCCCAGGGCAACAAGCATTGGATGCAGATCCTGGCCAGCAACTGTTGAGCGTAAAACATCACCAAGGGCAACGATTTCACGATCGGTGTTTGGAATCTCGATTCCGACAGCTGACTTACCTGGAATTGGAGACAAAATTCGAACATCACTACTTGCAACCGCGTATGAAATATTCTTTGCCAAAGCGGTTATTCGCTCCACCTTTACAGCGTTACCTAGCTCTACTTCGTAACGTGTCACTGTAGGGCCACGCATAAAGCCAGTTACCTTTGCATCAATCTCAAACTGCAAAAAGACCTCTGTTAAAGCTGCTACAACTAAATCATTGGCCTTGCTCTTAGCCTTAGCCGCTGGACCAGTACGCAGTAAATCTGGCCCGGGCAATTCATACTTCACATCTGCGGTCAGCAGTAGTTGCTCTGGTCGCTTAACCGCAACTGTGCTTTCATTTGCTTGAGTAACCGCTGGAATTGAATCTTCGACAGGGAACTCATCATCGAAGCTATCTTCATCTAACTCCTCTTCATCCTCATCTGTATGAGCGTTCCAAGCCGCTACGACAGGTGATTCAAATGGAGGTGTATCTGTAATTTCAAACTCTTCTACAACTTTTTCTGTGCGCTCTGGGCGCTTTGACCATAACCATGTACTTGCAGTTGAGATCCGAGTGAATACCTCGCTGACAGGGGTAGCTGTAATTACGAGTACACCGAAAATAAAGAGGATGAGCAGCACTGGGTAGGTCAAAACTGAAGTCATAAGAGTTACAAGTGGTGTCGAAACTCCGTAACCAAGCCAGCCGCCACCTTGACGCATTGCTGTTGCTCCGGTTCCAACTGAACCATTAAGCAGATGCGCTAACCCTGTTGTTGAAAGGAGCAACGCTAAGGTTCCGATAATTATTCGGCCCGTAGCCTTTGAATCCTCTGGGACTCTAAACAATCTAAAGGCAAAGTAAATAAGTATTAACGGAGCGAGGAATCCAACGCGACCTACTCCGCCATAGATAACTGAATACACGGCACGACCAACAACATTGTCTGAGTTGAACCAAGTTCCTGCTGTCGCAATAAGTGCGAGAATCAAAATAAGAAAGGCAATACCATCTCGTTGATGAGCAGGATCTAAGTCACGTGCACCTCGTGCAATAAAACGAACACTACTTCCCAAGGATTTTGCAATAAATCGCCACAGGGAGGAAAGGCCACGACCTAGAGCTCCGCCTACAGCTGAGCTCTTGCTTTTCGCTTTTTTCCTTTTAGCCACACGCACGATCGTAAAGGGTGAACAATTTGGAACCGACTAGGCGCGCCGTTCTTTAAACTTCAATAACGACAGGGACAATCATCGGCTTTCTACGATGCTCTCCCCCAACCCATCCACCAATTGTTTTTCTTACAATTTGCGATAGTTGGTGGGTGCCGTTGTTGCCATCAGCAACCGCGGTTGCAAGGGCTTTTTCGATTCTCATTTTGACCTCATCAAACATTGCTGCATCCTCATTAAATCCTCGAGCATGGATATCAGGACCTGCCACAATTTTTCCACTTTGAGAATCAATGACAACGACACAGGAGATAAAGCCTTCTTCACCAAGAATTCGACGATCCTTTAAAGAGCTCTCTGTAATATCTCCGATACTTTGCCCATCAACAAAAACAAATCCCACTGGTACGGCACCTACAACTTCAGCCTCGTGATTCACCAAATCGATGACTACTCCATTATCAACAATGAATGTGTTGCTTCGAGGAACACCAGATTGAATAGCAAGCTCTGCATTTGCCTTCATGTGTCGCCATTCACCATGAATAGGCATTACATATTTAGGTTTAACTATGTTGTAGCAGTACAGCAACTCACCGGCAGCTGCGTGGCCAGATACATGGACCATTGCATTTGCTTTGTGAACAACCTTTGCGCCAAAACGTGTTAACTCATTAATGACTCTAAAGACCGAGTTTTCATTACCTGGAATCAGGGAAGAAGCCAGAATTACAGTGTCTCCATCACCTACCCGTATCTGGTGATCCCCATTAGCCATTCGAGATAAAGCGGCCATCGGTTCGCCTTGAGACCCTGTGCAAATCAAAACAACATTGTCATCGTATTGATCGAGATCTTTCGCATCGATTACTAAATCTGCAGGGACATGTAAGTAGCCCATATCCTCTGCGATCTTCATATTGCGGACCATCGAACGTCCGATAAACACAACTTTTCTTCCATGTTGAGCTGCGATATCAATTACCTGTTGGACGCGGTGAACGTGCGAGGAAAAGGAAGCAACAATCACTCGACGTTTGGTCGAGGAGATAACACGATTAAGCGCCGGCATGATTTCTCGTTCGGAGGGTGTGAAACCAGGGATATCGGCATTTGTTGAGTCCACCATAAAGAGATCCACGCCTTGCTCACCTAGTCGTGCAAATGTTCTTAAATCTGTAATGCGACCATCTAAAGGAAGTTGATCCATTTTAAAGTCACCTGTTGCAAGGACTCGACCTGCATCGGTGTTAATAACAACCGCTAGCGCATCTGGAATTGAGTGATTAACTGCAACAAACTCCAAAGTAAATGGGCCGATATCTTCTGTGCCGCCTTCACGAACTTCGCGAGTAAGTGGTGTGATTCGATGTTCCTTCAACTTCGCTGTTATCAAAGCCAGTGTCAACGCCGATCCGTAGAGTGCGATATCACCACGCTCACGCAGTAGGTAAGGCACTGCTCCGATGTGATCTTCATGTCCATGGGTCAAGAAGATTCCAACTACATCCTGTAGTCGATCTCGAATATATGAGAAGTCGGGCAAAATAAGGTCGATTCCTGGTTGGTTTTCTTCAGGAAACAAAACTCCACAGTCAACAATAAGCAGCTTTGATTTGTACTCAAAGACCGTCATGTTGCGGCCGATTTCAGTTAAACCGCCGAGTGCGACGATACGCAATCCGCCATCAACTAGTGCGGGCGGTGTACTTAGATTTGGATGTGGATGATTCATTAGTTAACTGCGACGCCACCAGC
>JBEAVJ010000156.1:0-3408 GCA_041160995.1 Actinomycetota bacterium
GCAGGTTCATCCTGTACCCATAGCAAGTTTGCATTTGGATGCTTGTTAGCTTCTGCAACCATTTCATCAATTGGCAGTGGGTAAAGAAGTTCAACGCGAACAATTGCAGTTCCTGTTTCACCAAGCTTTGTGCGCTCCGCAACTAGGTCGTGATAAATCTTTCCTGAACAGAAGATCACACGTGATGCGTTCTGAACAGAATCATCACCAATAACTGGACGGAAGTGACCAGTAGTGAAATCTGACAGTGCAGATGCTGCAGCCTTAAGGCGAAGCATTGACTTAGGTGTAAAGACAATCAGCGGACGTCGCGCAGGGTTCTTTGCGTGCCAACGTAGCAAGTGGAAGTAATTTGCTGGGCTTGCAGGTTGCGCAACAGTCATGTTCTGCTCTGCACATAGCTGCAAGTAACGCTCGATACGTGCTGATGAGTGATCCGGTCCTTGTCCTTCATATCCATGTGGAAGTAGAAGAACTACAGATGAACGCTCGCCCCACTTCTGCAATGCAGAAGAGATGAACTCATCGACAACAGTCGGCCTTCCCACAGAACTAGCGCTTCTTCACGCTCAAGGCTGTAGCCGTATTCGAAGCCCATAGCAGCGTATTCGCTGAGCAATGAGTCGATAACGAAGAACTGGTTCTCATCCTTGATAAGTGCTCGAAGTGGTGTCCACTCGTTTCCATTTTCCTTATCAACGATAACTGCGTGACGGTTTGAGAAGGTTCCACGACGTGCATCCTGACCAGCAAGACGAATTGGGTGACCTTCTTGTAGCAATGATCCAAATGCCAACATTTCTCCTGTTGACCAATCGATTGTTGCATCGTTAAGTGACTCGACACGCTTTGCAAGCTGTGGTGTCAACTTAGGATGAACGGTAAATCCTTCTGGAACTGCGAGCTGTGTTGCTGCAATTTCACGAGCGATATTTTCAGAGATTGCGGTGTTGATCTCCTGTGCAGCAGGTGCAACAGGCGCCTTGAAGTTTGCATCATGCTCTGGCTCGATGTTGTTAACTGAAGAAAAGATTGATTCAAGCTGCTCTTGGTAATCGCGTGCGATTCCTTCAGCCTCTTCAGGAGTGATATCTCCACGACCAACAAGTGCTTCTGTGTACAAAGTACGTGTTGAACGCTTTGCATCAATTAACTTGTACATCAATGGCTGTGTGAAGCTTGGCTCATCACCTTCATTATGACCGCGACGGCGGTAACAAATCATGTCGATGACAACATCCTTGTTGAACTCTTGACGGTATTCAAAAGCCCAACGAGCAACGCGAACACACGCTTCAGGATCATCGCCATTTACATGGAACACAGGTGCCTGAATGATCTTTGCGTAATCGGTTGAGTACTGAGATGTTCGTGATGCATGAGGTGAGGTTGTGAAACCAACCTGGTTGTTAATAACAATATGAACAGTTCCACCTGTGCGGTATCCGCCCAACTGTGAAAGCTGTAGAACTTCAGCGTTGACACCCTGACCTGCAAAAGATGCATCTCCGTGAAGCAAAATAGGCATTACAGAGAAGGCGTTCTTTACATTGAGGCGATCCTGCTTTGCACGCACAATTCCTTCAAGAACTGGGTTAACAGCCTCGAGGTGTGATGGGTTTGCAGCAAGATAAATCTTGGTTTGTGCACCGGTCTCAGATGTGAAGACACCTGATGTACCCAAGTGGTACTTCACATCGCCAGAATAATGACCCTGGAACTCTTGGAAGATCTGTCCTGCAGATTTTCCGGCGACATTTGCAAGCACGTTGAGACGACCACGGTGAGGCATACCGATACAGACCTCATCAAGACCGGTTTCAGCCGCTGCGGAGACAACAGCATCAAGAAGTGGAATTACAGATTCGCCACCTTCTAGTGAGCTTGCGCAGTACACGCAGCTGCTCTTCGCGAGGAAGCTTGGCGTAACCAACCTCAACCTTGTCTTGAATCCACTTACGTTCCACTGGATCCTGGATATACATGTACTCAACACCAACTGAGCGGCAGTATGAGTCACGAAGAATTCCGAGAATCTTGCGAAGTGGCATGAACTTCTTGCCACCAAATCCACCAGTTGCAAACTCGCGATCTAGATCCCACAGAGTTAGACCATGTGTAACTACATCTAGATCTGGGTGTGAGCGCTGTACATATTCAAGTGGATCAACATCTGCCATCAAGTGACCAAATGTGCGGTAAGCCTGAATCAACTGCTGAACACGTGCAGTCTTGTTAATCTCTTCATCACGCGTAAATGCAAAGTCATTTGCCCAGCGAATTGGCTCGTAAGGAATACGTAGCGCAGAGAAAATCTCATCGTAGAAACCTTCGCCACCCAATAAGTACTCGTGCATACGGCGCAAGAAATCTCCTGATTGCGCACCTTGAATAATGCGGTGGTCGTAAGTACTTGTAAGGGTAATTACCTTGCTAACAGCCATGTTTACGAGGGTTTCCTCGCTTGCACCTTGGAACTCAGCTGGGTAATCCATCGCGCCAACACCAAGAATCAATCCCTGGCCCTGAACAAGACGAGGTACTGAGTGAACAGTTCCGATTGTTCCTGGGTTTGTAATCGACATTGTTGTGCCAGCAAAATCTTCAACAGTTAGTGCGCCGGAGCGGGCCTTCTTAATGATCGCTTCATAGGCAGCCCAGAACTGTCCGAAATCTAAATCTTCGCAACCCTTAACTGATGGAACAAGAAGTTGACGTGATCCATCTGGTTTTGCCAAGTCGATTGCAATACCTAGGTTGATGTGTTCCGGCTTTCCAATTGCAGGTTTGCCATCTAGATCACCAAAGAATGCGTTCATCTCAGGCATCGCACGAACAGCCTTGATCATTGCAAAGGCGATGATGTGAGTAAATGAAACCTTTCCACCGCGACCGCGCGCTAAGTGGTTGTTAATAACAATTCGATTATCAATCATCAACTTCGCAGGGATTGCTCGAACAGATGTTGCTGTTGGAACTGTTAGTGATGCTTCCATCGCTTGAACAACGCGAGCGCTAACTCCACGAATTGGTTCAAGTGATGATGCACCTGGTGTGATCAAAACTGGAGCGGGCTTTACAACTGGATCTGCAGGAGTTGGTTGTGCTGCAGCAGATTCACGAACAATTGGTTGAGAAACTGGTGCTGCTTGTGCAGCAGGTGCAACTGGTGCCGGAGCAACTGGTGCCGCTGCAACTGGAGCAGGCGCTGATGGTGCAACCGCTTGTTGTTGCGCTTTAGGAATTGGTGGAACACCTTTAGAGGCAGAACCTTGTGGTGCAGAAGAGTTTGAAGCTGCAGGAGAACCCGGCTTATTAGTTTTGAAGTACTCAACCCATGCAGGGTCTACGGAAGAAGGATCCTGTAAATACTGCTCGTACATTTCATCGACGAGCCAATCATTTGCA
>JBEAVJ010000005.1:0-25571 GCA_041160995.1 Actinomycetota bacterium
AAGACCACGCTTCTTTAGTACCGCCTTGAGTGCGTGATAGATCTCAGCACCCCAGCGAACTGATTCGCGGAATGTTGGTGCACCAATTGGCGCGATCATAAACTCTTGAATATCAACATTGGTATCTGCGTGTGCGCCACCGTTAAGGATGTTCATCATTGGAACTGGAAGTACATGTGCATTTGGTCCACCTAGGTAGCGGAACAATGAAAGATCAGAGCTTTCGGCAGATGCCTTAGCAACGGCCAATGAAGCACCAAGAATCGCATTTGCGCCAAGGCGTGACTTGTTCTTAGTTCCATCAAGTTCAATCATTGCTGCATCGATTAAGCGCTGATCTTGTGAATCAAAACCAATAATCTCTGGAGCGATCTCATCATTAACAAATGCAATCGCCATCGCCTTTTCAACACCCTTACCTAGGTAACGCTTGCCACCATCGCGAAGCTCTGCCGCTTCAAAAGCACCAGTAGATGCACCACTTGGAACCGCTGCACGAGCTTGTGTTCCATCTTCTAATTGAATTTCAACTTCAACCGTTGGATTTCCACGGGAGTCGAGAATTTCACGGGCACCTAGAGCTTCGATAATTGCCATTGCATTACTCCTTCAATACAGGTCTGGGTTCTTAATCTGTTGCCGACCTCAACGCTGAAATGGCAGGTACTTCAATAACCGAAGTCTACCGTGAACCCGCGAAAGACTATGCGGGCCCAATCTCTCGACTAATACGCATAGCCTCCTTGCGAAGGGCCGCCTCTGCATCTATTCCATTGGCATGAGCCCATGCAATAACGGCAACAAGGGCTTGCCCCACAGCGCTTTCATCAGCTGGGCCATCGATAGAGACCGAGTCAGGTGTTGCGACTTCTACATTGTATTTTTCAGCGCGATAGAGCAGTTTTTCAATGAGTGGAAGAGCTGGTTGCGACATCGCAACTCCATCAAGTGGAGATGTACGCCCCTTTTCCTTCTTCTTTATCTCTTCCCAATTTTCAAGAACTTCTTGCGAATCTCTTACCTCAACACCCTCAAATACATGCGGGTGTCTGCGAATTAACTTGTCAGCAATTCCTTGGGCAACATCTTCGATTGAGAATGGATCTGTTGGATGCTCCTGCGCCATACGTGCATGGAAGTACACCTGCAAAAGTACATCGCCTAGTTCCTCGCGCATATCGACCCGATTATCAGATTGAACCGCGTCAACAAACTCGTATGACTCTTCTAGTAAGTACTTAAGAAGTGACTCGTGTGTTTGCTCTGCATCCCAAGGACAGCCACCAGGAGAACGCAAGGTATCCATGACTTCAACAAGTCGTTGAAGTTGAGAACCTTGCATGCGAATAAGTGTTAGTTGCCTGAAGGGGTAACAGCAGATTCAGCAGAGTCTGCAGGTACTACATCAGCAGTAGTTGCATCCCACTTGCCGTAGCGAGGGTTGACAGTTACGCCAATCTCTTTCGCCTTTGCAACCACAAGCTTCTGAATCTCAGTACCAAGCTGATCTTCAGTTACACCTGCTGCGACAAGCTTCTGACCAATTTTGTCTGAGTATGCAATCGCTTCGATGTAACGATCTAAATCTTGAGGTGCGATTCCTGCATTTACTAGCGCTGTAGGTAGCGCTGCTTCTCCACCAACTTGTTCAACAATGCTGGCACGACGTGAATCGATCTCGGCCTTAGTCACGTTGAGCTGTAACTCTTGACCAAGCTCACGGAGCAAAGTTCCTAGAAGGTGAAAGCGAAGTTGTGAAACATTAAGAGTTGAGCCTGTTTCAAGCTGCATCTGTGAAGTATCAACCTTTGAGCGCTCGGAAAGAATTGCATCAATGCTTCCCTGAACAGTTGCTTGGGTGATCTTTGTGCTGCCCACAGTTGCTGCTGCGCCTACTTGAGAGCATCCCGCCAATAGAAAAGTTGCTACTACCGCGGTGATTGCCAGGATCTTCTTCATTCTGTACTCGCTTTCGGTGCATCGCTCAATTGATGTAGGGCCTCGACGACCCAGGCCAGAAGAGAAGTATCCACTATTTCAGGCGCGTTCTGTGACGGATTCCAAGAGGCAGCCTTCGGAAGTGCCACTAAAACTGTGCTCGCTGCGCCCTTGTAGAGGGAGCCAGGGTACAAACGTGTCAAACGTAACTGGCGTGATTCAGGAAGAAGTAATGGTGCAAGGCGAAGGAACTTTCCTTGAACAACAACTTCGGTGAGTTTTGCGGCTTTTGCTTGTGCACGTAAGGCTGCAACACCGAGCAAAGCCTTTGCCTCCTCAGGCAGCTCACCGAATCGATCAATTAACTCCGCTTCAATTGATGCAACATCACTCGGTGCTTTTACATCTGCAAGTCGGCGATAGAGATCAAGTCGTAACCGTTCGCCCGGAACATACTCGGATGAAAGATGAGCGTTAATTGGAAGTTCAACTTTGCACTCAGAAACCTTTTCTTCAGTTTCAATGATTCCTGATTTGTACTCCTGAACCGCTTCTCCAACCATGCGCATATACAAATCAAATCCAACATCTGCAATGTGCCCCGATTGTTCACCACCCAACAAGTTTCCAGCGCCTCGGATTTCTAGATCCTTCAGTGCAACTCGCATGCCAGAACCTAAATCAGTATTTGTTGCAATTGTCTTTAAGCGTTCATGGGCTAACTCAGATAAGGGTTCATCGGCGGAGTACAAGAAATAGGCGTATGCACGCTCTCGGCCACGGCCCACGCGTCCACGCAACTGGTGAAGTTGTGACAAACCAAATCTATCTGCGCGCTCAACAATCAAGGTATTTGCATTTTGGATATCTAATCCGCTTTCAACAATTGTCGTACATACCAGAACATCAAAGTCACGGTTCCAGAAAGCGAGAATGACATCCTCTAATTCGCCCTCTGACATCTGACCATGTGCGATGCGAATTCTCGCTTCAGGAACCATCTCCTTAAGTCGCATCGCGGTCTTATCAATAGTGTCGACTCGGTTGTGTAAATAGAAGATTTGCCCATCGCGCAGTAGCTCACGGTGAATCGCTGCGGTTATCTGCGCCTCCTCCGCCGGCCCCACATAGGTCAGGATTGGATGGCGCTCTTCAGGCGGAGTTGTGATCGTGGACATCTCACGGATTCCGGTAACAGCCATCTCTAAGGTGCGTGGAATAGGTGTTGCAGACATAGCAAGGACATCAACTGTCGTACGTAACTTCTTGAGCGACTCTTTCTGTTCAACGCCAAAGCGTTGTTCTTCATCCACTACAACTAAACCGAGATCTTTAAATTGAACATCGTTAGACAAGATGCGATGCGTTCCAACGACAACATCAACTGTTCCAGCGGCTAGCTGTTGCAAAATCTCTTTACTCTCTTTTGCCGTATTAAAGCGAGAAAGGCCTGCAACTTTGAGTGGAAAGCCTGCGTAGCGTTCTTCAAAGGTTTTTGTGTGTTGTTGCACCAGCAGAGTTGTAGGTACTAAAACCGCTACCTGCTTGCCATCTTGCACCGCTTTAAAGGCGGCACGAATTGCAATCTCTGTTTTTCCATATCCCACATCACCGCAAATGATTCGATCCATTGGGTATGGGCGTTCCATATCTTGCTTTACATCATTGATTGTTGAGAGCTGATCGGGGGTTTCGATGTATGAGAAAGAGTCTTCCAGTTCTCGTTGCCATGGCGTATCCGGGGAAAAAGCAAAGCCGGGCGAACTTGTACGAGCTGCGTAAAGTCGAATAAGTTCTCCAGCAATTTGGCGCACCGCTTTGCGGGCACGTCCCTTTGCCTTTTGCCATTCTCCACTGCCAATTCGGTGCACAGTAGGTGTTTCTCCACCCACATACTTAGAGACTTGTTCCAGTGCATCTGTAGGAACAAAGATTCGATCCCCTGGTTGTCCACGTTTTGCCGGTGCATATTCAATGATTAAGTATTCGCGAGTTACGCCTGCAACTGTGCGCTGTAGCAACTCAACATATCGACCGATTCCATGTTGTTCATGAACAACGTAATCGCCTGCTGTTAGCTCTAATGGATCAATCGCTTGCTTTCGCTTTGATGGTAAACGTTCTCCATCTTTAACACTTCCCTTGCTACCCGTTAAATCACGTTCAGTCATAAAGAAGAGCTGATCGGCGGCACTTTCAAAGCCATGGGCTAGTACCGATGTTGTTAGGTGAATGCTTCCTTTTGTTGGGGCAGCGGTGAGTTTTTCAACTATCTGTACCGGTAAATCAGCACCGCGCAGGATTCCGGCATACCTTTCCACCATTCCATGGCCATGTGTTGCAAATACGGTGATGCGATTTTCCGCCAAAGCGTTGCGTAAGGTTTCAACTGCGCGATCAACATCGCCTCGCATCGGATCAATTGCTGAGTAGTCAAGAAAAGTGGTTTCAGGATCGAGATCTGTTCCAAAGGGACTGAGCTCGCTTGCGCTCATGCCCGCCTTTGAAATTTCAGCTAAGAGCTCATCCCACGCCATGTATGTTCCTGCTCCATCATGAAGTGGAGCAGCTCCACCCAGAGCTGCGTTAGACCAAGATGCGTTGAGAAACTCTTCATTGGTTGCAAGTAGATCTGCTGCGCGAGATTTAATCCGTTGTTCATCAATGAAAATTATTTGAGTATTGACTGGCATACGAGAAAGCAGACTCTCGGTTTCATCGATAAGAAGTGGAATTAATGACTCCATACCTTCAAAGCTCATACCTTCGGCAATTTTTCCGAGCATCTCTGCAGCGGCTGGATACTCATCAACAACTTCAAGTGCCCGATGTTTAATGGCGGTATCTAACAACATTTCACGGCAAGGATAGATATCTACCGCACCAACTACAGCTTTAAAGGTTCTTTGATCTGAAACTTCGAAGTAACTTAAATCTTCAATTTCATCACCAAAGAAATCAATTCGGATCGGGTGATGGCTAAGTGGCAAAAACAAATCAACGATGCCTCCGCGAACTGCGAACTCGCCACGGCGTTCAACTAAATCGGTTCGAGAGTAAGCAAGTGAAGATAGGTGACGCACAAGTTCATCAAGGGATTGCTCTTTGCCAATTTCTAATTGGATGAGAGGCAACTTTCCTAATGCGCTAATGATGCGATGAATTGCACCGCGCACTGGTGTAACAACAATGGGGTTTATTGGGTGTTCTTGTTGAAGCGCATAAAGGGTTTGAATTCTTCGTGCGACGGTATCGCTTCGCGGGCTCAACCTTTCATGAGGCAGGGTTTCCCAGGCTGGAAATTCAAGAACATTGTCATAGAGCTCTCGTAGCTCATTAACAAGATCTTCCGAGCTTCGGCTTGAACTAGTAACGATCAAAAGTGGGTGAGATTGCGCTTTGGCCGCTGCGATGAAGGGGTACAGGGATTGCGGTGCCACGATATGAGATGCATCGGAATTAAGTGGCAAGGCTGGAATTAACCCGCGCATAATTGCTCTCCAATGCAGTTAGGCCCCAACTCCAAAGGAGGGGGGCTTGAATGTGCTCAGTCTAATTAGTTTTATCAAACAGTGTTACCTGAGAGGATTGCCCAATGAGCCAGAGCCCGATCGCTGCAGATGATGCAGCTCTTCGCAGCGATGTGCGTCGTCTTGGAGATCTCTTGGGCCAGACCCTTGTTCGTCAAGAAGGTCCAGAACTTTTAGCCCTTGTTGAAGAGGTTCGTAAAGCGGTCCGTGAAGGAAGCGGCGCAGAGATTCTTGGAAAGCTATCAGTTGAAGATTCAGTTCAACTTGTGCGCGCTTTCAGTACATATTTTCATTTAGCAAATGTTGCAGAACAGGTTCACCGCGCACGAGTTTTAGCGGAAGCTCGAGTAATTGGTGGTTCATGGTTAGCCCGTGCGGTAGATCGCATTGAAGCGGCGATGAAGGCGCAAACACCAGGTCATGAGTTAACGAAGGAAGAGATCACCGAGTGGGTCGGTGCGATGTCTGTGCGTCCAGTCTTTACCGCGCACCCAACTGAAGCTGCTCGCAGATCGGTACTTAACAAGTTGGGAAGCATCGCAGATCTGCTTGATGATCCACGTAATCCATCTCAGCAGGAACGACTTGCTGAAACCGTTGATCTTTTGTGGCAAACAGATGAACTTCGTTTAGGTCGACCAGAACCTTTGGATGAAGCACTTAACGCTTTGTATTACTTAGATGACTTGTTTACTGAAACAGTTCCTGAAGTTCTCAATGATTTTGCTAAAGAGATGAAGCGCATTGATGTTGAAGTTCCGATCACAGCACGTCCATTGTCCTTTGGAAACTGGATCGGTGGAGATCGTGATGGAAACCCAAATATCACCGCTGAGGTAACAACTGATGCGATGGAGCTTCAGGTTTCTCACGCCATTCGCGTAACTATCGCTGCGATGAACGCTCTGCGACAGATGTTGTCGGTCTCAACAAAGATTGTTGGAGCAACCCCTGAGCTATCAGCATCGGTGGAAAAGGACCTAAAGAATATTCCAGAGTTTGAGCCACGGTTCTTACGTCTCAACGCTGAAGAGCCATACCGCTTAAAGGCAACAGCGATCGTGCATCGTCTGGCATTTACTCGTGATCGTCATGCCAAAAACGCACCACATGTTCCAAACCGCGATTATGCAGATACTGCAGAGCTCTTAGCTGACTTGGTTTTGATGCGTGATTCACTATTGGCACACCGTGGCGAATTGATTGCTACCGGCCTACTTGAGCGCACTATTCGTACTATTGCCGCCTTTGGAATTAACCATGCGACTATGGATGTTCGTGAGCACTCTGATGCACATCACAATGTGCTGAAGCAGATCACTGGCATTGATGGATATTTAGATAAAACTCATGATGAAAAGTTTGTATTGCTTGCGCAGATGTTGGCCGATGACCTTCGTTTTGATACCTCAAAGCTTGATGCTCTGGGCAAGAAAACAGTTGATACCTTTGTTGCGATCAATGATTTGATTGATCGATTTGGCCCAGAAGCTATTGAGACTTACATCGTTTCTATGACAAAGGGTGCCGATGATTTAATCGCAGCTGTTGTTATCGCTCAGCAGGCTGGGCTTGTTTCATTGAAGCAGAAGAAGGCTCGCATTGGGTTTGCTCCGCTATTGGAAACAGTTGCTGAGCTTCGTGCAGCTGGCGAAATTCTTGAAAAACTCTTAAGCAACCCTGCATACCGTTCCATTGTTGCTCTTCGCGGTGATGTGCAAGAGGTAATGCTGGGTTACTCCGATTCAAATAAGGATGCAGGAATTGCAACGAGCCAATGGGAGATCCATCGAGCTCAACGTTCTTTGCGCGATGTGGCAATGAAGCATGGTGTGAAGTTGTGCTTATTCCACGGTCGTGGTGGTTCAGTAGGTCGCGGCGGCGGTCCAACATATGATGCTTTGATCGCGTTGCCGTGGGGTTCAGTTGATGGGCAGATCAAGATGACTGAGCAAGGTGAGGTCATTAGTGACAAGTACGCACTGTCATCCCTTGCCCGAGAAAATGTTGAGTTAACACTTGCCGCATCTCTAGAAGCAACGATTCTCAATCGTGGACCTCGTCAGAGCAAGGAAGAGCTCGCTGCTTGGGGCGATTGCATGCAGTTGGTAAGCGACTCTTCATTTAAGCGTTACCGCGCATTGATTCAACAACCAGATCTACCCGCTTACTTCTACACATCAACTCCTGTTGAACAACTGGGTGAACTCTTCTTGGGATCACGCCCATCACGTCGCCCAGATGCTGCAGGTGGGCTGGATTCACTGCGTGCGATTCCTTGGGTATTTGGTTGGACTCAATCACGACAGATTGTTCCTGGATGGTTTGGTGTTGGCTCGGGATTAAAGGCTGCGCGCGAAGCGGGCCATTCAGCGCTGTTGGCACAGATGCTGAAGGAGTGGCACTTCTTTACGACATTTATTAGCAATGTTGAGATGACCTTAGCTAAGACTGATTTAGCGCTAGCCAAGCGTTACGTTGAAACATTGGTTCCAGCAGAGTTGCATCACTTCCTTGATGAGATTCAAGAGGAGTTTGATTTAACAGTCTCTGAAATTCTGATGCTGACTCAAAAAACTAGTTTGCTGGGTGATCAAGAGATTTTGGCTCGCACCTTGCAGGTGCGCGATGCATATCTGTCACCAATACATTTATTACAGGTCAATCTTTTAAAGCGTGTTCGTGATGCGGGAGATTCAGCAGATCCTGTTTTACGTCGCGCCTTATTGCTCACAATCAATGGTGTGGCTGCAGGACTACGCAATACTGGTTGATTTAGCTAATTCTTATTTCTAGCTATTAAAGGCAGATTGGGTTGCCTCTAAACCCTTTGTAATCAAGGATTCAACAACATCTGCCCCTCGCACAACAAACTCTGCTAAATCCTTTTGCTCAACCTTTGAAAAAGCTTTGAGAACAAAATCTGCAGGATCTTGTTGACCCATCGGGCGGCCAATTCCTAAACGGACTCGGAAGTAATCAGGGCCAGCAAATGAAGAGGTCATTGATTTCAAGCCATTGTGGCCATTGTCGCCACCAGCAAATTTGGTACGAATAGCTGCAAATGGAATATCTAGCTCATCATGTAAAGCAATAATGTTGGCTGGCTCTACAGAGTAAAAGTTTGCAAGCGCCTTAATTGGCCCACCAGTTTCATTCATGTAACTCTTTGATTTAGCAAGGATTACTGAATGAGTACCCGCCTCTAATTTAAAGGCGGCGATATCGTTACGAGATTTATGTGTTGAGAATTTAACTGAATGGCGACGAGCTAGTTCATCGATCACCATCTGGCCGATGTTATGACGGGTGGCAGCGTATTTTTCCCCTGGATTACCAAGGCCCACTACCAACCACGTCATAACAACAAAGCCTAAGGGTTAAGCGTCCTTCTTCTCTGCATCTGCTGCTGGAGCTGCTGCATCAGTTGCTACTGGTGCTGCTGTCTCTTCTGCTGCTGCAGTTGACTTCTCTGACAAGTGAACAACGATCATCTTTGGATCAGACTCAAGTTCAACGCCTGCTGGAAGCTTTACATCAGCTGCGTACTTTGACTGACCTGATGCAAGACCTTGGATATCAACTTCTAGGAAGCTTGGGATAGATGAAGCATCCACGCGAACTTCGATTGAGTTGTGTACATGCTCAAGGATTCCGTCACGATCATGCTCACCAACAGAGTGAACAGGAACTGAAACAACAACCTTCTCGCCACGACGGACTAGAACTAGGTCGATGTGCTCAAGAATCTGCTTCAGTGGATCGCGAACGATCACCTTTGGAAGTGTTAGCTCATTCTTTCCATCAATTGTGATGTCGAGAAGAACGTTTGACTGCTTCAGTGCAACGCCCATCTCTTTAGCGTTAAGAGTGATGTGAAGAGGCTTCTCACCGTGACCATAGATAACTGCAGGAACTAAACCATCGCGACGTGCACGACGTGATGCGCCCTTACCAAATTCAGTACGAGTGGTTCCGACGATCTTTACTAGTAATACATGAGTCTGACAGGAGTTGGATACCTTGCCGTCGATAACGGTTCCGAATGAAACCCTCGCCAGAATGGTTGGAGTCTATGAGATTAGGGAGAAAGCTCCAAATCCCCGCTTAGGAGTGACCATCAAAGAGGCTGGTAACCGATCCATCCTCAAAGACCTCGCGGATTGCGCGGCCTAGAAGTGGAGCGATTGAAAGCACGGTCAGATTGTCGAACTTTTGATCTTCAGAGATCGGCAAGGTATTTGTAATAACAACCTCTGATGCACGGCAGCTCTTGAGTCGATCTACCGCTGGACCGCTAAAGACAGCGTGGGTTGCAGCGATGATCACATCTGCAGCACCAGCATCAAACAAAGCATCGACAGCTTTTGTGATTGTTCCAGCGGTATCGATCATGTCATCGATAACAACACATGTTTGTCCGACAACATCTCCAACAACGCGACCTGTTACAGACTCATTGGGAATACGAGGATCGCGGGTCTTGTGAATAAAGGCGATTGGGCATCCACCTAATAGATCTGACCAACGCTCAGCAACACGTACTCGACCAGAGTCTGGTGAAACGATTGTTAAACGTGTGCGATCTACCTTGCTGCCAACGTAATTTGCAAGCATCGGAAGTGCAAAGAGATGATCAACTGGACCATCAAAGAAACCTTGAATTTGTGAGGTGTGAAGATCAACAGCCATCAAACGATCTGCACCTGCGGTCTTGAAAAGATCTGCCATTAAGCGCGCTGTGATTGGCTCGCGGCCGCGGCTCTTCTTATCTTGACGTGCGTAACCATAGAAAGGTGTAACAACTGTGATGCGCTTTGCTGATGCGCGCTTTAGCGCATCGACCATGATGAGTTGTTCCATGATCTGCTTATTAACTGGGGTTGTGTGACTCTGAATTACAAATGCATCGCAACCACGAACTGACTCTTCAAAGCGAACAAAGATTTCACCATTTGCAAAGTCATAGGCAGATGTTGGTGTGAGAGGAATGCCAAGCTCAGTTGCGACCTCTTCAGCTAGCTCGGGAAATCCGCGGCCTGCAAATAGGCGCAATCTCTTTTCAGAAGATAAACGGATCTCGCTCATGTGTTTCGCCTCTCTGCTGCTTTTGCGGATGTACTACCGGGGCGCTTGCGCATGACCCAACCTATTACATTTTTTTGTATTGCTCGGCCAATGCCAAGTGCGCCAGCCGGTACATCCTCTGAAATTACCGATCCAGCAGCTGTATATGCACCATCACCAATAGTTACAGGGGCTACAAGCATTGTGTCGCTGCCGATTCGAACATGATCTCCGATAGTGGTGTGATGCTTTTCAACGCCATCGTAATTTACAAAGATAGTTGCAGCGCCGATATTGCTGCCCTCGCCGATAGTTGCATCCCCAACATATGACAGATGTGGCACCTTTGAGCCGGTTCCAACCGTTGCATTCTTCATTTCAACAAATGCACCAGCCTTTGCTGCATCACCCAATTGAGTTCCGGCACGCAGGTATGTAAATGGACCAACCGTTGCACCCTCACCAATAACTGTTTGAGTAGCTATGGATTCAAGAACAGAAGCTCCTTCTTTGACAATGCAGTCGGTCAAAGTTGTACGAGGCCCAATAACAGCACCTGTGGCTACCTTTGTTGCACCCAGTAAGGCGCTTCCTGGATGGATAGTTACATCATTTGAAATCTCAACCGTTGAATCAATCCAGGTAGTTGTTGGATCGATAATAGTTACACCGGCGCGCATCCATTGATCATTGATTCGATCGCGAAGCATCGCTGCACTTTCAGCTAACTGAACCCGATCATTAACTCCTAGAGTTTCAGTGAAGTCATCAATCATGATCGCTGCGATAGATTCGCCAGCAGATTTTAGAATTCCAATAACATCAGTTAAATACAACTCTCCTTGAGCGTTTGCATTGGTCAGTTTTCCAATAGAAGCAGCTAGCTTTTCGCCATCAAATGCATACACACCGCTGTTAATTTCAAAGATAAACTTTTCATCATCTGTGGCATCTTTTTCTTCAACGATGCGAAGTAGCTCATCGCTGTCATCTCTAATGATGCGTCCGTATCCAGTTGGATCTGGATGTTCAGCGGTAAGTACCGAGGCTGCGAATTTTCCTGATGTATGCGCTGCGACAAACTGTGCCAATGAATCACCGGTGAGCATTGGGGTATCTCCTGCGAGAACTAAAACAGTTCCCTTAGGTGCATTACCTGCGAGCGCTAATTGGGTTGCATGACCGGTGCCACCGCGGTGTTCCTGAAAAACAGTTGTGGCCTTTGGAGCGATGTGTGCGATGTGCGCTTCAACCGCTTCACGTCCTGAGCCAACGACAATTCGAAGTTCAGCTGGTTGTAGATGATTAACGGCGTGCAGTACATGTCCGAGAAGAGAACGTCCTGCAACGCTGTGAAGAACCTTAGGAGTTGCCGACTTCATACGTGTGCCTTCACCTGCAGCGAGGAGGATCACGGTTTGTACGGTCACGAGTGAAGTCTATTGCTTCGATTTCCTAGATGGCTCCGCCATTCTCAACGGCTTCGCTTGTCGCTCCGCCACCAGGTATCGATCCTGGACCCTGGGCTTCAAAGGCCCATGTGCTAGCCACTACACAATGGCGGAACGCATATTCTCCCTCATAAATGGTGGTGCTGCGAGTGGAATTTAGGAGATTACCTTCGCTCCCGCCACAGGCCCGTACGCACGTGCAACGCTGCCAACTACCCCACTTGAGGTTAAAGCAACCGCTAAATCAAGCCCAGCCTCTTCATCTGCCACTAAAAATGCAACTGTTGGGCCTGATCCTGAAACTATCGCGCCTAACGCTCCATACTCCTGACCTACATCTAAAACTAATCGCAAGGCAGGGCGCAGAGAACAGGCTGCTGCTTGTAAATCATTTACTAATGAAGCACCAACTGCCGGAGCATCTGCGGCAAGTAATGCCTGCATTAACCCTTCATGTGTTTGCGGTTCAACAATCTCTAACTCGGCTCGTAATCGATCGCATTCGGCATAGACAGCTGGTGTAGATAAACCAACGGTAGATAAGGCAAGTACCCAGTAATAGGTTCCACGGGAAAGTGCGGCGGTTAATTGATCTCCATGTCCGCGACCAATAGCGGTTCCACCGCTCAGCATGAAAGGAACATCGCTACCCAATTGAGCTGCGATTTCAACCATCTCTTCGCGGGTCATTCCTAATGAATACAAATAATCAATTCCGACAATTGTTGCTGCAGCATCTGCGCTGCCTCCAGCCATACCACCTGCAACTGGAATTGATTTCTTAATTTCAATGTGAGCATCAACAGTTAAGTCATACTCTTTTGAAATTAGTGCAACAGCTTTAGCGGCTAAGTTATTTGCATCTGCTGGAACACCATGGGTCTGGTCCCCCGATATAGCGATAGTTAAACCAGCACCAGGTTCCGATAGTTTGATAGTGACATCATCAAAGATTGAGATTGCTTGAAAGACAGATACCAGATTGTGGTAACCATCAGCCTCTTTTGGCCCAACAGAAAGTTGAAGGTTGACCTTTGCAGGTACGCGAACCGTCACACTCTTTACTGGCATGCGGTGACCCTATAACTGCTATTAGAAAATGTCAGGTGCAACGGCTGCGATCTGACAAAAAGATTTAACTTCCAAAGCCTCGCCTCGCAACGTTGGATCGATACCAGCTTTGATCAAGATCTCTTCCGCTGCAGATGATGAGCCATACAGGCTAGAAAGGGCTGATCTGAGCATCTTTCGGCGCTGCGCAAAGGCGGCATCAATAATTGTGAAAACCTTTTCCCGCATCTCTTCGCTGCCAGCGGTTTCACGGCGGGTAAAGCCAACTAACTTTGAATCAACGTTGGGCGCTGGCCAAAAGATAGAACGTGAAACCGTTCCAACATTTTTAACATCGGCCCACCATGCAGCTTTTACACTTGGAATTCCATACTCTTTGCCACCAGGCTTTGCCGCTAACCGATCTGCGACTTCTGCTTGAACCATAACAACACCGGTGCGGATTGTTGGGAACTTTTCTAACAGGTGTAGCAGAACCGGAACTGAAACGTTGTAGGGCAGATTTGCCACCAGAACAGTTGGCTCAACTGGAAGGTCATGAACCGCCAAAGCATCCTTGTTAATTACCGTTAGATTTTCCGGATGCTCAAAGTGTTCTGCCACTGTTAATGGAAGTTGTTGGGCAAGGCGTGGATCGATCTCAACTGCGATGACAGATTTAGCCGCTTCCAACATGGCAAGTGTTAAAGAGCCAAGGCCTGGACCAATTTCTAAGGCAACATCATCTTTGGTAACACCTGCGGTGCGTACGATTTTCGTACAGACATTGGAGTCGATGACAAAGTTTTGTCCTAATGATTTAGATGGCTTTAAATCAAGCTGTGCTGCAAGTTCGCGGATCTGCGCCGCACCCAGCAAGGTCATGATGCGAAGGATCCAAAGATTCTCTCGGCGTTATCACTTAACGCTGTTGCAAGCTCTGCCAGATCTTGATCTCGCTCAACCGCCATTGCGCGGACAATATTTGCAATCTGTGCAGGAGTATTTCCAGCACCGCGATGTGGCGATGGAGCAAGGAAAGGCGAGTCGGTTTCTACGAGCAATTGATCGGCGGGTACAAGCTTTACCGCATCCCGAAGCTCAGGTGCATTTTTAAAGGTCAATGTGCCTGCAAAAGAGAGGATGTAGCCACGTTCGATACAAAGCTTTGCCATCGCGACATCACCTGAAAAACAATGAAAGACGGTCTTTTCAGGGGCTCCGACTTCTAGAAGTACAGATAAAACATCATCGTGGGAATCACGGTCATGGATGACAAGTGCCTTGTTGGTCTTCTTTGCTAACTCAATATGCCACTTAAAGGAATCTTGTTGGCGTTTGCGAAGCTCTGGTGGAGTTCTGAAGTAATCAAGTCCAGTTTCACCAATTGCACGTACACGTGGATGCTGGGCAAGCTCTTCAATAATCTTTAAATCCGCCTCCAGATCGGCAACCACGGGAGCTTCATTGGGGTGCAAAGCAACCGCAGCCAATACTGAGGTATTCCATTTCTCTGCGGCTTGAACACACCACTTAGATTGCTCCGCTGAGTATCCAACTTGAACAATGCGATCAACATTTACTGATTTTGCTTCAGCGATTACATCTGCAACCTCTTGAGAATCAAATGCTGCATCAGTAACGATCTCCATATGTGCATGTGCATCAACTGTTGGAACCGGTAGTGGTTCTGGCAATGGTGCGCGAGGACGATCGATATCGCGATTGTGGCGATCTGCCATTGTTGTTTAGGCGGGAGTTTCTAAACGTGGGAACAAGACTGGGGTCTTTGTAACTGTTGCACCTTGAGGTAATTGTCCCCAGGTTGCAACATCTGAAATCTTTTGTGCACTTAAATCTCCAAGCACAGCTTGTGCTCCAAGGCTCTGCCACAAGATTTCACATGTCTGTGGCATTACAGGGTTCAGTAAAACGGCAAGAGCGCGAAGTGATTCTGCGGTGTTGTACAAAACCTCTTCAAGCACCGCTTGGTTAGCTGGATCTTTAGCAAGAATCCATGGCTCTTTGATCGTTACATAACCATTAACCTGCTTACAGAAATCCATGATCGCCATGATTCCGCCTTGGAAATCTAGTGCGCACATTGCAGCATCAGCCTTGGCAACAGTTTCCTTGAGAGCGGCTTCTAATCCAGCATCATGGCTAACCGCTGGAAGCGAGCCCGCACAGTACTTTTCAACCATTGCCGCACTGCGTGACGCAAGGTTTCCAAAGTCATTTGCTAGCTCTGATGTGTATCGAGCGCTCATGTCTTCCCACGAGAAAGAGCCATCTGTGCCAAATGGAATCGCGCGAAGGAAGTAATAGCGGAATGCATCGATTCCAAAGTGATCGGTGATGTCCTTAGGAGCAATACCGGTCAACTTGCTCTTACTCATCTTTTCTCCGCCGACCAAGAGCCAGCCATGTGCAAATACCTTTTTCGGAACGTCAAGACCTGCTGCCATCAACATCGCTGGCCAAATTACGGCGTGGAATCGCAAAATATCTTTTCCGACCAAGTGAACATCTGCTGGCCAAGTTTGTGCAAACTTCTTGCCACCTTCAGAATCTGGCGCATCTGTTAAACCAACCGCTGTCGCGTAGTTAAGTAGCGCATCAAACCAAACATATACAACTTGATCGGTATCCCAAGGAACTGGAATTCCCCAATCAAAGGTTGAGCGAGAGATTGAAAGATCTGAAACGCCACCTTCTAGGAATGAGACAACCTCATTGCGTGCACTTTCAGGTTGGCAGGCTTCAGGATTGTTTTTGTAATGTGCAAGCAATGGCTCAACAAAAGCAGATAGTTTAAAGAACCAGTTGTTTTCATTAACAAGCTCGATCGGCTTGCTATGTATCGGGCAGCATTTTGCACCATCGATATCGATCAGATCGCCTGGAAGTTTGAACTCTTCACAACCAACACAGTATGGGCCTTCGTACTTACCAGCGTAGATGTGGCCTGAGTCTTTGAGTGATTGCAAAAACTTTTGCACACGTTCAGTGTGACGCTTTTCAGTGGTGCGGATGAAATCATCATTGGCGATATTGAGATGCTCCCAATTTGGCTTCCAAGCTTCTTGAACTAACTTATCTACCCATGCCTGTGGGGCAACATTGTTGGCTTCTGCGGTACGCATAACTTTCTGACCATGTTCATCAGTTCCAGTTAAGAACCAGACTGATTCCCCTTTTTGACGATGCCAACGGGTGAGCACATCTCCGGCAACGGTTGTGTAGGCATGCCCGATATGAGGGGCATCGTTGACGTAATAGATCGGCGTCGTTAAGTAGAAAGACTTAGTCACTGGCTCATCTTATTCGCATCGACCACAGCGGCATAAACGAGGCGCTTAGCGATGCCAAATTCTTCAGCGACGGTAGCAATAGCAGCCTTTCGATCCATTCCAGCAGACTCAAACTCACGTACTCGAGCGACCATATCTGCTGCCGTCAAAGTTGCAGAGTCTGTTACAGCACCGGCGATTACTAGCGTGATTTCACCTAGAACTTCATTGGCCTGTGCCCAGGTTGAAAGTTCAACCAAAGAACCGCGAATCGTTTCTTCGTATCGCTTAGTCATTTCACGGCAAATAGCTGCACGTCGATCTCCACCAAATACATTGACGCAATCATTTAATGAATCAACAAGTCTGTGTGGTGCTTCAAAGAAAACCATAGTTCGCTCTTCAAAGCGAAGCTTTTCAAATGTGGCAAGTCGAGCACCTGCGGTACGTGGAGGAAAGCCCTCAAATGAGAAACGATCAGTTGGTAAACCAGATAGTGCAACCGCCATGGTTACAGCACTTGGTCCTGGAATAACTGAAACATCAACACCTTCTGCAATTGCATCACGCATTAAGCGGAAACCTGGATCACTTATCGTTGGCATGCCTGCATCTGAAACAACTAAAACCGTTGCACCGCTCTTGAGTTCAGCTAAAAGTTCGCGAGTCCGGTCCTCTTCATTTCCTTCGAAGAAAGAAACAACTCGTGCGGTAAAGGTGACCTCAATATCTGCACACAAGCGATGGAAACGTCGAGAGTCTTCAGCTGCAATGATTGATGCGCTTTCAATCGCACTCTTCAGGCGAGTGCTTGCATCCCCGGGATTACCCAATGGAGTTGCGGCCAAAATCAGCGTCATGGAGTAATCCTCTCAGTAAACCTATTCTTCTCCGAAATTAGGGGTAAACGCGCATACTCTTCTCCTATGGCCGCAGCTATCGCTCCACTACTTATCGCATTGGCCTCTTTTGTTCTGCGCCTAGTAAATCTTGGCGCTACCAAGGGATACATCTTTGATGAGGTTTATTACGTCGATGGAGCCCGCGATTTACTCAAATACGGCGTCGAAGTAAGTGGCAGTAACCCTGAGTTTATTGTTCATCCACCAGTTGGAAAGTGGCTAATTGCCGCCGGTATTGCGATCTTTGGCGATAACGAGTTTGGCTGGCGCTTTGCAACAGCACTTGTTGGAACACTTCTCATACTTGTCTTTGCCCGTTTGATACATGTTCTTTTCTATTCCCCTGTATTAACTGGTCTCGGTGCAGCGCTTATGGCGCTAGATGGTTTGCTCTTAGTTCACTCACGTACCGCTTTGTTAGATTTGTTCTTAACATTCTTTGTGCTTCTAGGTGTTTTGTTGTGGCATCGAGATCGACATTGGTGGGCAGGGCTCGCATTTGGTTTGGCGCTAGGGTGCAAATGGAGTGCCATTTACTTCATCGCAGTAATCGCACTCATTGCCGTGTATCGAATTTTAGTAAACATGGATATTCGCGACTCCTTTAAGTTGCTAGCCAAGAAGTTTGCACAATACGGATTACTTCCAATTGCCGTCTATGTAATCACTTGGATGGGTTGGTTTTTATCTGATCGCGGCTGGGATCGACAATCTTCTTCTAATCCATTTATTGCATGGTTGAACTATCACGCAGAGATGCTTAACTTCCATACCGGCTTAACTGAATCACATCCATACCAAGCAAATCCTTGGAGTTGGCTTGTCATGGGCCGACCAACATCATTCTTCTACGATTCGCCCACCGATTGCGGTGCAAAAAATTGTGCACGAGAAGTTTTAGCACTTGGTACTCCAATCTTGTGGTGGATGGGAACAATCGCCATTGCAGTAGTTATTGGTTACTGGATAAAGTCATTAGTTAATCGAACGACTGATTCAGCAGCAACAATTGTGGTTGTAGGAATCTTGGCTGGATATTTGCCTTGGTTTGCAATGCAACAGCGCACAATGTTCTCTTTTTATGCGATAGTTATTCAGCCATTCATGATCGTGGCCATTGTTTACTGTGCGAAGTTATTGCTAGATAGTGATTTAAAGCCTGCGGTATCGCAGTCGATTGTGGGCGGTTTATTTGCCTTAGTCGTGCTGTGCTTCCTGTATTTCTTGCCGCTATATACAGGTCAAACCATCACATACGCCGATTGGAAAATGCGTATGTGGTTTGACTCGTGGATTTAACTACTCGTTAGCTGCGCGAGCTTGCTTTAAACGTTCTACCGCTTCATCTGCAAGCTGTTGATCAAAGATTTGATCTCTAGATGGTGATGCCGCCGCCAATGCTTCTCTTTCTAGGCGCTCTTGCTCTTCGCTCCACTGTCCAGGAGTAGTTAGATCAATTACCCGCTTTGGAACAACCGCCTTCGGTGCATTTACATAGGTAGGTACAGGAACTTCTGTTGGCTCCCATGCATTACGAACAGCTGCAGTACCTTGAGGCAAAATGACAACACCTTTAAGTTCACGTTCTGACAATGGAATCCAGTGTTCAGTACTTGGCTTTGGTTGCACAACTTCAGCAAGATTTGTATTTGATACACCTGAACTTTGGCGATTGAGTTGTTGCACTCGGCGCTTCTGGAGTTGTTCACCAATTACATGTCGACGAACACTTGCGATGTAAATCAACAAACCAGATGCTGGCACTAGTGCGTAAATAAATGGCATTGTGTTCATGGCTCCACCTACAACCGTTGTAACTAGTGAGAATGCAATGAGTAAAAATGTAATTCGGCGACGAAGAAGTGTTTGGCGATTTTTAGCTTCTTGATCTAAATCAATGTTGATCGCACCACCACTAACAGCGGCGTGCGGAGATTGGTTAGCGACTACTCGAAGTGCGCCCTTAAAACGTTCGACTGATTTTCCGGAGAACTCATTTCGATCATGGATCCAGCGGGGTGCAAAATAAGCGACCCACATTCCAATGATCGCAATATAGATAAGTCCCGAAGTCATGATGGGTAAATCTAAAGGAAGGGGTGATGCTTTTTGGGGATTTAAGCGCTACTTGATTGCAGAATTTTCCTTAACAAAAGTGATGTGATCCCGCCATTGGCCATCGATGTGTAGATACCGAGGGCGTTCTCCTTCAAAAATGTATCCAGCTTTCTCGGCGACCCTGCGCGATGAGGCGTTTTCAGGACGCAGATTTATTTCCAGCCGATGCAGCTTTAGCTCCTGAAATGCATACTGGGTAAGGATTTCCACCGCCTGAGTCGTGAATCCTCGGTTAGCAAAGTTTCGATCTATCCAATAGCCAATGTGGCCGGCGCGCATCGCGCCATACATAACCCCGCCTAATGTGATCTGCCCAATCAACTGCGATTGGTGCCAAATAGCAAATGAAAGTGAGCGGCCATTTCGGGCTTCGATATTCAAGATCTTTACCATCTCAAAAAATGAGGGCAGCTGCCGATAACTTTCCTCACCTGATTGCGGAATTGTGGCCTCCCATGGAGAGAGCCAATCACGGTTTTCGGCACGGACTCGATTCCATTGCGCTCTATCTCTAAATCTCAATGGATAAAGAGTGATGTCATGACCTTTGATCTCAACGGGCCAAGAGCTTTTCATGAAATTAGATGTAGCGACGCTCTAGAACTACTACGGTCACCTGATCGCCAGTTTTCAAAGATGTATCACTTTCAGAGACCGCAATAAATGCATTTGCATCTGAAAGTGTGGATTGCTCATCCTGATTTTCAAGAGGAACAACAGATTTTCCATCCTCAGCCAAAACCGCACGAATGTATGAGCGAACACCAGGTGCAGATGCAATTGGCTTCTCAAGTGCGGCTTTAACAGAGGGTCTATGAATAGTTGCTGCACCTAGCATTGTTCGGATCATTGGGCGCACAAAGAGTTCAAAGGAGATATAGGCAGCGATTGGATCGCCCGGAAGCGTGACAACTGGAGTCTTGTCTGGACCAATAGTTCCAAAGTTGTGGCGGCCACTTGCTTCTATTGCCATATCAACAGTGGTGATATGGCCTAGACCTGCCAGGGTTCGAGTGATCAAATCAAATGAATCATCATGGCGTTCGCCGCTGATGATAATTAAATCTGCACGAACTAATTGATCCTCAATAACTTTCTGGAGCTGCTCTTCATTATCTGGAATTGAGTGCACACGATATGCAACCGCACCAACTTCACGTACTGCGGTTGTTAATAGCCATGAGTTTGTCTCGTACTCATCGCTGGCATTTTTTAGCGCTTGTCCTGGCTCAACTAGATCTGGACCTGCTGAGAGCACAACTACACGTGGATGAGGGCGAGTTGGAAGATGATCGCGCCCAATGGATGCAGCTAAACCAATTTGAGTTGAACGAATGCGAGTACCTTCGCGCAGCACCAAACGATCACCTGCGTAGATATCTGCAGCAAGGGTTGCACCATGAGCATCCAACAGAGGCATTTCAAAGGAATCAAGCGGCTTGCAGATGGCAAGTAATGAGGTGAGAAACTCATCTACCCGTGTGTGTTCTGACATAATCGAACCCTACTTGTTGAACAGTTTGATCTTTGGGATTTCACGGGAGATTTAAATGACAGATCAAAAAGAGATTTTGCGGGATCGTGCCCGCCGAGAACGATCACAGAAGTTCATTTCCTCAAACTTCAACGTTATCTTGCAAGCTCCCGAAATTAAGTCAGCGACAACGATCGCCTCATATATCTCCTATGAGTTTGAGCCCAGCACAGTTGAGATAAATGAGGCTTTCCTGAGAAGTGGGAAAACACTGGTTCTTCCACGAATCAATGGAGAACATTTGGAATGGGTCAGGTGGGATGGCGATCCTGCCAAGTTATTAACCAAGAAAAAGATTTCAGAGCCTGTGGGAGAAGCGATTACAGATTTTTCCAGCATTGGAGCTGTGATTGTTCCCGCCTTAAAAATTGATCAATCAGGATTTAGGTTGGGTCAAGGCGGCGGGTACTACGACCGCGCACTCCCACATTTGAATGCCTGGAAAATTGGTTTGGTTTATGCAGGTGAACTATCGAGCGAAACCTTGCCACGTGAATCACATGATGTTCCACTAGATGCAGCAGCTACACCTTCGATTGTTGTGCGATTTAACCGTTAGTTTTAACTGTTAGGAAGATTGCGCGCCATCACGATTCGTTGAATCTGATTGGTACCTTCATAAATCTGAGTTAACTTGGTGTCACGCATCATTCGCTCAACTGGGTAGTCACTGACATAACCGTATCCACCCAAGACTTGAATCGCATCTTCAGTAACCTTCATAGCAATATCACTTGCTAAGCACTTGCTTGCAGCTGAAAAGAAGGTCAAATCCTTGGCGTTGTTTTCGCTCTTAACTGCGGCTGAGTAGGTCAGCAAACGAGCCGCCTCAATATTCATCGCCATATCGGCGAGCATGAATTGAATCGCTTGGAAGTCAAAGATTGGCTTACCGAATTGGTGGCGCTCGTGTGCATACTTTGTTGCAACATCAAATGCACCTTGTGCTAAACCAATTGCTTGTGCAGCGATGGTGATTCGTGTGTGATCCAAAGTTGCCATTGCAAGTGCAAAACCTTGGCCAACTTCGCTGATTCGACGATCATCGCTGAGTTGAACATTGTCGAAGTAAACCTCGCGCGTTGGTGAGCCGCGCATACCCATTTTCTTTTCCGGAGCGCCAAAAGAGACTCCTGGATCTGACTTTTCAACAACAAATGCTGTCATTCCCTTTGTTCTAAGGGTTGGATCTCCTTGCGCGATAACAGAGTAAAACTCAGATTCGCCGGCGTTTGTAATCCATTTTTTGCTGCCATTGAGAACCCATCCATCACCAGAACGTTCAACCTTTGTTCTAAGTGATGCAGCATCAGAGCCAGCCTCTGATTCAGAGAGACAGTATGAAAAACCTTCACCCTTAGCTAATCGTGGAAGCCAACGCTTTTTCTGCTCTTCACTTCCACCCAAAAGCAATGGCACGGAGCCAAGTTTGTTAACAGCTGGAATAAGTGATGATGATCCACATACACGTGCAACCTCTTCAATAATCAAAACCGCTGCAAGAGCATCTGCGCCATCGCCACCAAACTCTGTTGGAACGTGTGCTGCATACAAACCATTTTTTACCAATGCATTCTTTGCCTCGATAGGAAAACGATGTTCTTCATCTACCGCTTGTGCAAATGGTGCAATCTCTTTTTCAGCTAGCGCGCGAACGCTGGTACGCAGCTCTTTATACTCTGCTGGAAGTTCAAATACGTTGTCCATTAGGGCTCTTTCCTATCGCGCTGTGCTAGCTCTTGTAAATACTGATTGTAGTTTGCTAAATCATCGGGCTCACCCATAGCCGCTTGGCGAGCGGTATTGCGATCGATTCTCTTTGCTTCCCGCGAATCATCTCGCATCCAGTTGATAAATGTCGCGACCAAAGCGATGAGGATAGGAATCTCGCCCATAGCCCACCCGATAGAGCCACCAAGTTTTTGATCCGCTAGTGGATCACCAAGCCATGGGGTTTGTAATGAAGCGTAGAAACCACCATCGATAAGTGTGGTCGTAGACATAAGTGCCACGGAAAAGAATGCGTGGATACTCATCGCTGCAAACAAAATGACAATCTGCACTAGGTGATGCACTCTGCGAGGGTTTGGGTCTACTCCAATAATGATGAAGAAGAACAAGAATCCTGCTGCCAAGAAGTGAAGGCTCATAAATAGGTGCCCTGTATGGCTCTGCATCAATACTGCGAAGAGATCGGTGAAGTACAAAGCAAATAGTGAGCCATCAAAAATGATCAGGGCAACTATTGGATTTGTGTAAAGAACACCTATCTTCGAATGCAGCGCCGCAAGCAACGAACCTCGAACTCCTCGTTCCTCACTATTTCTACCTTGTGGCAAGGTACGAAGAGCTAATGTCATTGGTGCACCAAGTACTAATCCAATAGGTGCAATCATTCCCAAAACCATGTGGGACATCATGTGATACGAAAAGGAGAACTGCGCATACAAACCTAAACCACCACTTGTTGCAAAGTTGGTTGCAGCGATTCCTAACGCAAATGCGACTGTTCGCCCTACCGGCCACTTGTCACCGCGCTTAGTTAAAACAACTACACCCTTTATATAGAGGGCAACCATCAATGACAAGATTCCAATCATTAATGCATTTGGCTCATAGCTAAAGAGAATTCGTGACAAAGTTGGTGGCGGCGGAGTTGGGATACCAACAATTGAAATAGCAGCGTTGAACTCTTGAACTCCTGGTCGATCTGGAGATGCACTTGTCGATAGCCAGGTTCCCATGAGTACCGTTACAACCATTATTGCCGCTTCAACGGTAAGTAGTTTTGCAAAGCCGATCCAGTTGATTGAATCTTTTCTAGCAAGTGTTTTTCTGTGTAGGTAGCCGATGAACACTAAAACAATTGTTGCCACAATTTTTCCGGCCACAATGAAGGCGTAAGAGGAGTTCCAAGCATCCACAAAATTCAAGCGGGCCCAGGCGTTGACCGCCCCACTAATCACAACAGCTATTGCCGACCATAAAGCTAGTTGGCTAAATCGAGGAACCGCGATAGGTCGATCTTCTGCAGAAAGTGCACCTAAAGCAATTACGCCACCAACCCAAAAAGCTAAAGCGATAACATGTATTACAAGTGAGCCAATGACAAGTGAGTGCGAGCCACTAGATGCAGCATGACTTTCAAAGACAGGTGCCACCAATCCTGCAATCGAAAGCGCGAGCAAAATGACAAGCGATTCGATTTTCTTAGTGGCGAAGGAAAAGATGAAAACAACTGCTGCCATGAGCGCTTGGAAGGCCAAGTACTTTCCGAGGGAAATCTGAGTCACGAAAGAGCGAATTACAGTTAGGTCTAGCGCATCAGTAAGGGTTGTCCCCAAAATCTGAGCCAAGGTAAAGATGATTGTTCCAAAGGCACCGATAACCCAAACAGCTGAACTGAGCTTCAGTAGACCGCGGAGTTTCTCACCCGAGGTTGTCAGAAATCCATCTTTGTTAATAACAAGGAAAGCCATGGAAAGTAACGAGCCAACCACAACAAAACCGCCAATTAAGTTAAGAAACTTAAATGTAGTTGTCAAAAGATTCATCGGTTGTTAAATAATTTACGTGCATACAATGACAAACCGATTGTTACACCAACCGCTAAGACAAGAAGAAAGATCACAAAGATATTTGTGGCCCAACTGCTGCTTGCCGGTGCTTGTGACACCGTTGGTTCTGGAGTTGGGTTTTCTGGAGCGATAGTGCTCGGTGCTTGATACTTAAATCGGTAGCTTCCTTCAAGAGGTGCATCAGCTTCAGCAAACAAAATATAAGAAACGGTGTAGAAACCTGATTCGGTTAATGGTCTTAATCCAACGGTTGCACTGACATCGTCAACCATGATGGTTCCATCATCAACGCGGACTCCATTTGGATCGGTTACTGAAATCTCATTGGCTTCGGGAAGTAGCGGGAGTTGACCAGTAACTGTGACACTTGTTGGAGAGACAGAAAGTGTTGAACCGCTGATGGGTGATGTACTTACAAGTGCGTTAGAAAAAGCACTTGATACTCCCAACAAAGTTAATAGAAGTACTAAAGCGCTACGGGCTGCGAACTTCCTCACATCTGCCTTTCGAGAGGCGCCAGGGAAGCACCTCAATTCGCGCCAATCTTCTCACCTCTTTAGACTAAGCACATAGCCCCAATGGCAGATTAGGCCAGTGGGATTTTGAGCCAGAAGTGGAGTTGTGATGCCTACATATCAATATGCATGCACCGCATGCGACCACGAGTTTGAAGCGGTTCAATCCTTCTCAGATGACTCTCTGACTGTTTGCCCTGAATGCAAAGGTGAGATCCGTAAGGTGTACACAGCTGTTGGTGTCGTCTTCAAAGGGTCGGGGTTTTATAAGACAGATTCAGTTAAATCAGAGTCAAGTAAAAGTACGCCTGCGCCGACACCAGCGCCTAAGGCCGATTAACCCTCGTGATGCGGCGGTCTATCTGACTTCAACTCTTCTTCGCGCTTAGCTTGTTCGGAAGCAGCATCCAGATCAATTTCATCTGACGTTACTTTCGGGAAGAGATCGCTCATGGAATTCATTCTACTACCGCAATAAAACTTTTAACTACTTAGAAAAGAGATGGAAATGTTTGAAAAGCTCGGCCACTTGATCTTTAAGCGCAGAAAGAGCGCAGTGATTCTATTTGTTGTTGGAATTCTGGTCGCTGGTGGC